>URWD01000011.1 GCA_900551525.1 uncultured Mycoplasmatota bacterium | reverse complement strand
TGCAAGACAAAGATTTGGAAATGGTAATGCCTATAGAATTTGAAAAAAATAAAAAGGAAAACATATTATCTAGAATAAGAAAATATATAAAAAACATCTAAATCAAAACGATTGATTTAGATGTTGCTAACATATGTAAATCTTATAATGTAATATTACATATGGGAAATAATTCAATTGTTGAATGACTATCAAATCTTTTTATAGAGAAGTACAATAAAGAATAAAACTTTTATATTAAGGGTTTTGGACTTTATTTGTACCATTTTATTCCTGGTTATTGTACTAATAACTGTTATAAGAAAGGGATTAGTCCAAAGACTAAATGTCACCAATTTTATAAGGTAGACATTCAACAAAATTGAATTAATCTTCTCCATAAAAATAATATCATATAATTTTAGCTTTTGTCAATATTTTTACAAAAAAGTTAATTTAGATTGATTGCTAATAAAATAACCTTTTGTAATAGACTTTAATATAATATAAATTTAAAAAAAGTGATTATTATGCTTGCTTTATTAAAGCCACTATGTTATACTAATACACATAGGAAATAATTCAATTGTTGAGTGTCTACCAAATCTTTTTTAAAAGAGAGGAGGTTTGATACGATGAAGAATAAAACTTTTATATTAAGGGTTTTGGACTTTATTTGTACCATTTTATTCCTGACTATTCTTTTAATAGTCGTTATAAAAAAATGACACTTAGTCCTAAGACTAAATGTCTATACAAAACATAAGGTAGACATTCAACATGTGAAAATTGAATGTTTCCTATTTTTAATTTATGCAAATTTCCTTTGCTATATACATACTATCATATAATATTGTTTTTGTCAAATTTTATTTGTACAAAAATGCTGCTATAATATTTTGGAAATAGGCAAATTTAGAATATACATATTAAAATTTTTATGATAAAATATTTAAAGAAAGAAGTTGATTTTGATGTTTAAAGAATTTAAAAAATTTATTGACAGAGGTAATGTACTTGACTTAGCTGTTGGTGTTATTGTTGGGGGTGCTTTTTCTTCTATTGTAACCAGTTTAGTTAATAATATTTTTACTCCGATTATTGGTCTTATTATTGGTGGTGTTGATTTTTCTAGTCTTTCTATCACATTTAAAGATACAAAAATAATGTATGGAGCATTTATTCAAAGTGTAATTGACTTTTTAATAGTTGCTTTTTGTTTGTTCTTAATTGTTAAAGCTATAAATAAATTAACTCATAAAAAAGAAGAGGAAAAACCTAAAGCTCCAGCTAAAAGTGCAGAACTAAAGACTTTAGAAGAAATAAGGGATTTACTAAAAAATGACGTACAAAGCAAGTAATGGAAAAGAAATTGAAGTAGTAATAGTTAGAAAAAACAATAAAAATATTTATTTCAGAGTTAAAGATGATTTAAAGATATATGTAACATGCCCAATATATTTAGGGAAAGATAATATTCTTAAAATGATTGGTGAAAATGAAGAAAGTATTTTAAAGATGTATGATAAGGCTTATGAAAGAGCACATGATAATGAATTATTTTTATATCTTGGCAAAAAATATTTTATTGAAATAAAAGAGGGTAGTGATGGAGTAAAGTTTGATGGCGATAAAGTATATGCTCCATCTATGAAAGCCTTAGAGTTGTTTTATAAAGCTGAAGTTGAAAGAATATTTAGAAGTGAAGTTGAAATAGCTAAGAAATGTTTTTCTAATTTACCAGAGTTTACCCTTAAATTTAGAAGTATGATAACTAGATGGGGAGTTTGTAATCCGGGTAAGAAGACAGTAACACTTAATACTGAACTTCTAAAGAAAGACATTGATTTACTTGATTATGTTATAATTCATGAGTTATGTCATTTTTTTGAAGCAAATCACAGTAAAAATTTTTGGCATTTAGTTGGTCTTGCATATCCAAATTATAAAGAAGCTAGAAAGAGGTTAAAAGCATGAAGGTTACGAGTATTCATAATGATAATGTTAAGTATTGGGTTAGTTTAAAAAACAAGAAAATAAGAGATAAAGAGAGAAAATTCATTGTAGAAGGCGACCATTTAATCGAGGAAGCCAGAAAGAATAATTTAATTGAATACATTATAAGTTGCGTAGATGAAAATGCTGACTTTTATGTAACTAAAGAGATAATGGAAAAAATAAGTGATCAAAAATCAATAAGTTATAATGCTGCAGTTGTTAAATTTATTCCAGAGGATAGTGTAAATGGTAATGTTATTATTTTAGATAATCTGCAAGACCCAGGAAATTTAGGAACAATAATTAGAAGTAGTGTTGCATTTAATATAGATACCATCATAATTAGTGATACGTCTGTTGATTTATATAATCCTAAAGTAGTTAGGTCTACCGAAGGCATGATATTTAATTTAAATATTATAAGAAGAAATTTAGAAGGAATTATTCCTGTTCTTAAAAATTTGGGTTATAAAATTGTGGGAACAGATGTAAATGAAGGTATTGATGTAAGAAATATTTCCAAAGAAAATGTAGCAATTATAATTGGAAATGAAGGAAATGGTATGTCAGAAAATGTAAAAGAAATGTGCGATGAATTTATAAATATTAAAATAAATAAATCATGTGAGTCACTTAATGCCGGAGTTGCTGCAAGTATAATAATGTATGAGGTTAGTCATGAATGAAATGATTTATATTGGTAAAACAGTAAGTACCTTTGGTATAAAGGGAGAACTTAAAGTAATAAGTGATTTTGAAAAATGTGATAAAGCTTATAAAATAGGTAATAAAATACTTATAAATAATATAGAACATGTTATAAGTGGAATTCGTTATCATAAAAATTATATATTACTTGAAATAGATGATTTAAAAAATATTAATAATATTTTAAAATATGTTGGTTTTAATATTTATATAAAAAGAATGGATTTACATTTGGAAGAAAATGAATTTCTTTATAAAGACTTAATAAGTAGTGACGTAATTGATAATGATGGTAGTAATTTAGGTAAAATTATTGAAGCCAGGCAAGGAGTTAATTTACTTATTAAAGTAAAAGGTTCTAAAGAATTTTATATTCCTTATGTTGATGAGTATATAATAAAATTTGACTTAAATAATAAAAAATTATATACTAAAAATGCTAAAGATTTAATATTATAGGGAGGTTTTTATGAAAATAGATATACTTACACTTTTTCCAGAGATGGTTGAAGGCTTTATAAATACTTCAATAATCAAAAGAGCAATAGAAAAAGAAATAATCCAAGTTAATCTAATTAATTTTAGAGATTATTCACCCCTTAATAATAAGCAAGTTGATGATACTCCGTATGGTGGTGGAGCTGGGATGATACTTAGGTGTGAACCAATATTTGAATGTTTAGATAGTATAGATACAGAAGATGCTTACATAATACTTTTAAGTCCGGAAGGAACAAAATATAAGCAAGATGTTGCTAAAAGATTAAAAGAACATAAACATTTAATTATTATATGCGGACATTATGAAGGTTTTGATGAAAGAATTAAAACAAGAGTAGATGAAGTTATATCAATTGGTGATTATATTCTAACCGGAGGAGAAATCCCAGCGATGGCAATTACTGATTCTGTTGCAAGACTTTTACCCGGCGTTATAACTAAAGCATCTTTAGATGATGAGTCATTTAATGACAATTTACTTGATTACCCAACATATACAAAACCAGCAGAATACCGTGGCTTAAAGGTGCCAGATGTACTAGTTTCTGGTAATCATAAATTAATTAATGAGTACAGAAAAAATATGAAAATAGAGAAAACTAAGGCTTTAAGACCAGACTTGATGGAGAATAAAAATGACTAGTTATATACTTAAAAATAATAAAAAGAGTAAAGATATTTTGCTTTTTGAAGAAAAGGAATCGTATTCGTTTACACCTAAAAAAACATATAAGTGGGTAAAAAAAATAACTATTTTAGATACAGAAATGTTAAGTGAGGTCTGGGAAAATAAGATAAATAAAGAGTATGATAAATTACTTAAATTGATTTATTCTTTAATATCAGAGGAAGATACAACTAGTGGTGATGTTTTAATAGCTTATACAGAAATAGATAGAATTAAAAAATATTTAATGTCATTAAGAGAAAAAGGACTAAAAAAAGAAATAATAGAAAAATATTTAAAAAAGCTATATATATTAGAATTAGAATTAAAAAAAGTTCATGTTATGGAACTTACTGAAGAAATAGAAATGGGAAAGGGAAGATAAGAATGAAAAATAAAACAAGTTTAATACTTATATTAGGCAGTGTAATAATGCTAGGAATTATAATCTATTATATGAATTTTAGAACTGTAACAGTTGAATTTGCTGCGAAGATTGGAGCTGGAGTAGCACCAATAACAGTTAAAGTGGGAGAAACAGTTACTGAACCAACTGCTCCACAAAGCGATGAATATAAGTTCTTAGGTTGGTATTTAGATGATGAAAAGTTTGATTTTAGCAAACCAATTACGAAAAATATCAAACTTGAAGCTAAATGGGAAAAAATAGAAAAGTAATTTATAATAATTCTTTAGATCAAATTTCGATAAAAAATAATGTAAAATTTCGTAAATAAATAAAAAACTCTTAAAAAAGTAGATATTCTGTATTTACTTTTTTTTAATTGTTTGGTAACATATAGGTAAGACAGTGGCAGACTGTGGGAGAAAGTGGGGGATAATATGTTGCTGGGCGAATTTCATCATAATATTGATGATAAGGGTCGGCTTGTTATTCCAACAAAATTTAGGGAAGAAGTAGGGCAAGAATTTATTCTTACTCGAGGCATTGAAAAATGTTTATATGTTTATTCTCTATCTGAGTGGAAAAAACTTGTTGGCAAACTTAATACTCTACCTTTCACAAAAAAAGTAACCAGAACATTCACACGTTTCTTCTATTCAGGAGCTGCTGCCTGCAAGTTCGACAATTCCGGTCGAATGAGTATTACCTCTCCATTGATTAGTTACGCCGGTTTAGATAAAGAATGCATCGTAATCGGCGTGAATGATCATTTGGAAATTTGGGATGCTAGTGCTTTCAATGAATTTATGAATGCCAATGAAGATGTCATTGAAAATATTGCAGAAAGCCTATTTGAGGGGGAAGAATAATGCATTATAGTGTACTTAAAAATGAACTAATTGAAAGTTTAAACATTAAAGATGGTGGCATTTTTGTAGATGCTACGATTGGCTATGCTGGACATTCTAAAGAAATACTTAAAAAAATACCAAACGGATATTTATATGGCTTTGACCAAGATGAAAAAGCTGTAGAATATTCAACAAAAGAATTAAGTAAAATAGGTAATAATTTTAAAATATTTAAGACTAACTTTGTTAATCTAAAAAAAACACTTGAAGAAGAAAATGTTGGTCTTGTAGATGGAATAATCTTTGATTTAGGTTTTTCATCACCTCAGATTGATGATGAGGCTCGAGGTTTTTCCTTTATGCATGATGGACCACTTGATATGAGAATGTCTAGTGAAGGAGTAAGTGCTAAAGATATTATTGATACTTATAGTGAAGAAAAGTTAGCAAGTATTTTCTTCAGATATGGCGAAGAAAAATTAAGCAAAGTTATAGCAAAAAATATTAAGAAAAACTGTAAAGAAATAAATACAACGTTAGAACTTGTAGAGATAATAAAAAGTGCAACTGGTGCAAATTACTTTTACAAAAATCATCCTGAAAGAAAAATATTTCAAGCCCTTAGAATTGAAGTAAATGATGAACTTACAGTTTTAGAAAAAGTTTTACCGGATGCCATTAATTTACTTAAAAAAGGTGGCAGAATTGGTGTTATTACATTCCATTCTTTGGAAGACAGAATAGTTAAAAATATATTTAGAGAAAATTCTGAGGTTGATGAGCTAGTTAAAGGCTTAATAGAAGTACCTGTTGCTTATAAACCAAAGATTAAATTAATAAATAAAAAGCCTATACTTCCGAGTACTCAAGAACTTGAAGAAAACTCAAGAAGTAGAAGTGCAAAACTTAGAATAATAGAAAGGATTTGATTATAGTGGCTAAAAAAAATAAAAAGTTAAAATTACTAAAAGGAGAAAAAGCAATGTATGTATTATTGTTATTCTTACTTTTAGCAATTCCAATGTTTAACGTTTATACATCTTCACTTTTGTCAGAAACCAATAATGAAGTGGAAAAGTTAAATAAAAATATTGAAAAACAAGAATTAGTTAATCAAGGTCTTTCTATGCAGATAGATGAACTAGCAAGCTTAGAAAACATTCAAAGTATTGCAGAAGAAAATGGTTTGTCGTATAATAATAGTAATATAAAATCAGTTGGAGAATAGGAGATAAAAATATGAAAAAAGGAGCAACAGTTAAAATATCAAAGTTTATTATTTTGGCTGTTGCTCTTTTATTTGTGGCAATAATTGCCAAACTTTCTTATGTCGTTTTAAGTAGTAAAGTTGATGGAATTAATTTGAAAGAAAAAGCAGCTAGCATTGCAACTGTTAAGAAAACTTTATATGCTGACCGAGGTAGTATTTATGATGTTAATGGCGAAGAGCTAGCAAGCACAATAAATTCTTATACCGTTATAGCTTATTTAAAGTCAAATAAAACCAACGTTGAGGATAAGGAAGGAACAGCTAAAGCTTTGGCACCAATACTTAATATGACTGAAGAAAAACTAATAGAACTTTTAAGTAAAAATTTGTACCAAGTAGAACTTAGACCTGGGGGATACGGTATAAGTGAAGTTGTTAAAGCTAAAATAGAAAAACTAGAATTACCGGGCATAGATTTTATAAAAAACTCTAAAAAAAGATATTATAATAAATCAACATTTGCATCATACTTAATTGGTTATGCTAAAGGTAACGATGAGGGTAAAATAGTTGGTGAACTTGGCATTGAAGGTTATTATGATGATATTTTATCTGGTGAAAATGGCTATACTAAATATTTAAAATATACATCAAGTAATTATAAAATACCTAATAGTCCAGAAGAAACTGTTAAAGCCAAAAATGGTTCCGATATTTATCTTACCATTGATAGTAGTATTCAGCTTATTACGGAAAAAGCCGTTGCTACGATGAAAGAAAAATTTAATACTGATTGGGCAGTTTTTACAGTTATGGATGCAAAAACTGGTGCAATAGTGGCAAGTAGTACAAGTCCTAACTTTAACCCTAATGATACTAATACAATCAAAGAATATATGAACCCACTTATAAGTTATCAATATGAACCAGGTTCA
Organism: uncultured Mycoplasmatota bacterium; assembly: GCA_900551525.1. Classification (GTDB taxonomy): domain Bacteria; phylum Bacillota_I; class Bacilli_A; order RF39; family UBA660; genus Onthocola_B. The sequence goes on along the minus strand of URWD01000011.1, from coordinate 29,940 downwards.
GTTATGAAAGTATTTTCATTTGCATCAGCAATCGAAGAAGGAAAATATGATGGCGAGGAAAAATTTGCATCAGGTTCTTATACATTAAAAGATGGTACAGTTATTCGTGACTCTGAAAGAAAAGGATGGGGTACAATTTCATTTGATGAAGGCTTTGCAAGGTCTTCAAATGTTGCAGCCACAACTCTTGCTTTAAGACTTGGCATTGATAGCCTTTCTGGTTATTACGATGCTTTAGGTTTTGGTAAAAAAACTGGAATTGAGCTTTCGAACGAAGCTATCGGGGACATTGAAATGGTTTACGAGTCAGAGCTTGCAACAGCATCTTTTGGTCAAGGGGTAAGTGTTACTGCCATTCAAATGCTTCAAGCATTAACTAGCATAACCAATGATGGAACTGTTATAAAACCATACTTAGTAGATAAAATAGTGGATCAAAATGGTAATGTTACTTATGAAGGTAAAAGAGAAGTAGTAAAAAAAGTTTATAGTTCATCAACAGTTAATAAAATGCATGAACTTATGAAAAAAATGATTGAACTAAATAAATACTGGCAAGTAGAAAATGTCAGTATTATGGGTAAAACTGGGACAGCACAAATAGCATCACCAAAAGGTGGATATTTAAGTGGAACATATGATTATGTTAAGTCGTTTGCGGGTATATTTCCTGCAGATAATCCAAAATACATTGTTTATGCTGTAGGTAAAAAGCCAGAATCTAATTTAAGTTCATGGGCCAAAGTTATTACAACAGCAATTGAAGAAATAGCAAGTTATGCAAAACTTACTGAAACTAAAAGCGATAGTGACTTAAGTAAAATAATTACAATAGATAATTATATGAGTAAATTAGTTGATACAACTATTGAAGAATTAAAAAATAAAAAAATAAGTGTAATTACACTAGGCAATGGTAAATACATTATTAATCAATATCCATTAAAAAATAAAGTTTTACTTGCAGGTGAAAAATTATTTATTCTTACAAATGGAAATGAATTTAAAATGGAAAATTTAACTGGATGGAGTTTAAGTGAAGTTAAAACTTATGCTGAACTTCTAGGTCTTAAACTAGAATATTCTGGTTATGGTTATGTTACAAGTCAAAATATTGAAAGTGGTGCTGTAATAGATAAAGAAAACATGGTTTTGTCTATTGAGTTAAATAAATAAAAATGAAAAAGTCAAATTTGCTTTTTCATTTTTTAATTATATTTTTCTGTATAACCCAATTGCTATTCCTAAAATAGTAATATTATTGAAAATAAGAGGAGCCATAGTATCATTTTCTGGTTGAAGTCTAATATGATCTTTTTCTTTATAAAAAGTTTTAAGAGTAACTTCATTTTCATCAGTCATAGCAACAACGATATCGCCATTCTTAGCATTTTGTTGCCTTTTCACAATAACATAATCATTATCAAATATTCCACGATTAATCATTGATTCACCACTTACATGAAGTGTAAATACTTCACCAGACTTTGGCATAAGTGCTGCTGGTAAATCAAAAAATTCATCAGGTTGTTCAATTGCTGTAATAGGGCTACCAGCTGTTATCTTTCCAAGTAGAGGAACTTTTACAACATCATCATTCTTTTCAGCATATTCATTATCTACGAGTAATTCAATAGTTCTAAATTTATTACTCGTTTGTTTTATCACACCAAGGTTTTCTAAGTTTTTAATATGTACGAACACAGTTGCTGGACTACTTAATCCAACTCCAGCGCATATTTCTCTTACTGCTGGAGGATAACCATGATCAGCAATATATTTTTTTATAAAGTTTAAAATTTCTTCTTGTCTTTTAGTTAATTCAATTTTTTCATCCATAATTAATTTCCTTTCTTAATTATATTTTACACTATAACTTGTAAAAAGTCAAACAATTGTTTATTATTTTGTTGACGCGAACAAATATATGTATTAAAATAATATCAGAAAGACGAGGTAATGGATATGTTAGAAGTAATGAAAAAGTATAGTGGAGTTTTATTTTTCTACTTAGCAATAGTAGGAATGATACTCTTAATCAATTTAAGGTTTAGTAAAATGGAAAGTACCTCGGGAAGTGATACTATTATAGCAATGAGTGAATAACTTATTGCTTTTTAACTTTTAAATAAGACCTAAATTATATTTACTAATATAAAAAGCCCGTAAATACGGACTTAATTTTTATTTGGTGTCCTCGATGAGAGTCGAACTCATGCTCTAACCCTTAGGAGGGGCTTGTTTTATCCAACTAAACTACGAGGACATAACATAATGATATCACAAAAAATAAATTTGTACAACTTATATATCTTACATATTTTTAGAAAAAAATCGTATAATAAAAGTATGAAAAAGATAAATATAAAAAAATTATTATTTTACATTTTAGTACCTCTTTTAAGTGGTGCAATAGTTGGCTTTTTAACTAGTGGTGAAACTAAAAACTATAATGGAATTGTTCCAGGCTTTGTTTTTCCAATTGTATGGAGTATTCTTTATATCATGCTTGGCATATCAAGCTATTTAGTTAAAGATGATGAAGATTTACTTACAATATACAAAGTAAATTTAATCATCAATCTTGCTTGGTCGTTTATATTCTTTACATTTAATATGAAAATACTAGCATTTTTATGGATTATCCTTTTAATAATTATTACAACATATATGATTATAAAATATTATAAATATAACAAAGTATCAGCATATGTACTTATTCCATATTTATTTTGGCTTATCTTTGCAAGCATTCTAAATATCATTGAAATAATAAAGTAACATTTGTGTATTTGACTAGACATTAAAATAAAAGATTCATAAGATACATTAGAAAGGAATGTTTTTAATGAATTATTTTAATGAAAGTTTTAAAGAAGAAACAGAAATGAAGAAAAGTTTTGATAAAACAAAAATAGGGGGAGATGCTTCATTTGCTGGTGCTTCTTACGATGCAGGCATGATGGCTATGCCTGGATGCGTTCAAAATCCAATCTATGAATGTCCTCAAGAAAGAGTTTGCCATAGATATATTTGTCACGAAGTTCCTCACATTATGCCTTGCAATACAAGAATAATAAATCATCATGTTTATAAACATACATTTACACCAGAATATACTTGCTGTGAAGAAAACGTTTGTGAAAATGTTTATGGGCCTAGATGCTGTTAATTAAATTTGAAAAGATAAGCTGTTTAGATGTATTATTCTAAACAGTTTTTAATTTTTATATAATTAGCACTTATACTTGACAAGTGCTAATTTGTGAGTTATAATATAGACGTTCAAGTTAAGAAAGGGTGATTTAGATGAACTTTGAAAATAACGATGAATTAAAAGATGTTTTAAATAAATATGGGCGTGACATAACTAAAAATGTTTTAGATAATAAAGTTGATCCTGTTATAGGTAGAGATGAAGAAATCAGAAATATTATTAGAATATTATCACGTAAAAGTAAGAATAATCCAGTATTAATTGGTGAACCTGGGGTAGGTAAAACTGCTATAGTGGAAGGGCTTGCCCAAAGAATTATAAAAGGTGATGTTCCAAGTAGTTTGAAAAATAAAACTGTTTGGGAATTAGATTTAGGTTCACTCGTTGCTGGTGCTAAATATCGTGGTGAATTTGAAGAAAGATTAAAAGCTGTTTTGAAAGAAATTAAAGACTCTGATGGCAATATTATAATGTTTATTGATGAAATTCACATGATAGTTGGTGCTGGTGGAGATGGTGCAATGGATGTTTCTAATATGCTTAAACCAATGCTTGCTCGTGGAGAAATTCATGTTATAGGTGCTACAACTTTAAATGAATATCGTAAGTATATTGAAAAGGATGGAGCCTTAGAAAGAAGATTTCAAAAAGTTTTGGTAAGTGAACCAACTGTCGAAGATACAATTACTATTCTTCGTGGTTTAAAAGAAAGATTTGAAATATTTCATGGTGTAACTATTAAAGATAGTGCTTTAGTATCTGCAGCAACTTTATCAGATAGATATATTACCGATAGATTTTTACCGGATAAAGCCATTGATTTAGTGGATGAAGCATGTGCTACGATAAAAATGCAACTTGAATCTATGCCAGTCGAACTTGATGAACTTACAAGAAAAATAATGAGTTTAGAAATTGAAAAACAGGCTTTAAAGAAAGAAAAAGATGAAATAAGTAAAAATAGAATAAGTGAAATTGATGAAAAACTCGTAGATTTAAAAGCAAAAGAAGCTGATTTACATCAAAAATGGGATAAAGAAAAAGAAGCAAAGAATGAAATAAATAAGAAAAAGGAAGAACTTGAACGTGCTCGTTTTGACTTAGCCCAAGCTGAGAATAATTATGACCTTGAAAAAAGTGCAATGTTAAGACATGGTAAAATACCAGAACTTGAACAAGAGCTTAAAAAACTTCAAGAACAAAATCAAAATAATATCTTATCAGATGTTGTAGATGAAGAAAGCATTGCAGAAATTATTTCAAGATGGACACATATTCCTGTATCTAAATTAGTTTCAAGCGAAAAAGATAAATTACTTCATTTATTTGATAGATTAAAAACGCGTGTTATAGGTCAAGATAATGCTTTAAAACTTGTTAGTGATGCAATTATCAGAGCAAGAAGTGGTATTAAAGATCCTAATAGACCAATTGGTTCCTTTATATTCTTAGGACCAACTGGGGTAGGTAAAACTGAAGTGGCAAAATCACTTGCTTATGAGTTGTTTGATGATGAAAGACACATGATTAGAATCGACTGTTCTGAGTATATGGAATCATTTAATGTTTCTCGTTTAGTTGGTGCTCCTCCAGGATATGTTGGATACGATGAAGGCGGAGAACTTACGGAAGCTGTAAGAAGAAATCCATATAGTATAGTTTTATTTGATGAAATAGAAAAAGCTCATAAGGATGTCTTTAATATTTTACTACAAATACTAGATGATGGAAGACTTACAGATAGTCAAGGCCGAGTCGTAGATTTTAAAAATACTATCATAATTATGACAAGCAACTTAGGTAGTGAATATATCCTTGATAATGAAAAAAATGCAAATGAACTTGTCATGAATGAATTAAAAAATACGTTTAGACCAGAACTTATAAACAGAATTGATGAAATAATTATCTTTAATTCACTTAAGAAAGATGTTATTGGTGACATTGTTGATAAAATTATGAAAGAAGTTAATGATAGACTTAAAACAAGTTACATTCATGTTGAAATTACAAATGAAGTTAAAGAAAAAATTATTAATGAAGCTTATGATCCTAGATATGGTGCTAGACCAATAAAGAGATATATTACTAAAAATATTGAAAACTTAATTGCTCACAAAGTAATTGATGGCAACTTAAAAGTTGGAGATACTTTAGTAGTATCACTTGATAATGATAATTATGTTATAAGTATAAAATAAAATTGGCTGATAGAGATGTGAATTGTTTCTATCAGTTTTTCTTGTTTACATTTAATTGTTTATTTGATACAATTAATTTAAGTTGAATTGAGGAAGTAAATATGAGTACATTAAATATTATTAGTTTTATCGGAGATAATTATCTTAGTTGGAAGACTGTATATTATGCTATAAGTAGTGTTTTATCAGCCATGCTAGCTTATAAAACTTTATACTGGATTATAGGTTTTTTCTTTACTAGAAAATTTAAACCAGCCAAAAATAAACATAAATATGCTATTTTAATAGCAGCAAGAAATGAAAAATATGTCATAGGCAACTTACTAGATAGTATAAATAAACAAGATTATCCAAAAGATTTAATTACAACTTTCGTAGTTGCGGATAATTGTACTGATAATACTGCAGAAATAGCAAGAAAACATGGAGCAATATGTTACGAAAGATTTGATGATAAACATCGAACTAAAGGCTTTGCTCTAGAGTTCTTACTTGATAGAATTGAAGAAGATTATGGCAGAATGAGTTTTGAAGGTTATTTCATCTTTGATGCCGATAATTTATTGAAAAAAGATTATATAACTAAAATGAATGATGCGTTTGATTCTGGAGAAAAAATTATAACATCTTATAGAAATACTAAAAACTTTGATGAAAACTGGATTGCATCAACATATGCACTTCACTGGATTAGGTCAATTAGATATAATCATAGAGCAAGAAGTGTCCTTAGACTTGCAACAAACATTCAAGGTACGGGATTTTTATTTACAAATGAAATAGTTAAAAATGGTTGGCATTATACATCACTTACTGAAGATAGAGCACTTACTGCTGATGCTGTTGCCCAAGGGTACCAAATTACTTATCAAAATGAAGCTATGTTTTATGATGAACAACCAACTAGTTTAAAAGTTGCTTTAAGACAAAGAACTAGATGGGCTAAAGGTCACTTACAAGCTTTTGTTGAGTCTGGCCCGTATTTATTTATTAATATCTTCTTAGGTAAATGGTTTGTTAGAACAAGATGGGGTGAAAATTCTGTAAATAAAAAGAAAAAATCCAAAACATTTAAAGAATTTATACTTAATATTATAGAAAATATTAGACATAGATTTGCGTCATTTGATACATTAATGCAACTTACACCATTTTCAGTGTTTAATATTGCAAGATGGTTAATTGTTATCGTAGTTATGTATGGTTGTTATTGTTATAATGTAGGTATTGATGGAGTTAATTTCTTCGGCGGAGGTACATATCTTGCTCAAATACTTCGACATTTCTTCGAAGTAAGAGTCTTTGCATCACCTGGAGTTAATGCTTTATTTATTGGTATGCTCACATCAATATGGCTTAGAATATTATTTAGAATAGGTATGTATATTGAAAACATGTGGATAGCAATTTATCTATTTATCGTAGAACACAAAAATATTAAAAAAATGTCAATATGGAAAAAAATGCTTTATACATTTACATGGCCAATATTTGATATAATAGGTAGATATGCAACATATGTAGCACTCTTTATGAAGGTTGAATGGAAACCAATACCACATGAAAGTAAAGTTACTATTGATGATTTAAATAAATAATGTCTTATAGTAAGAAGATATATTTATACTAAAAAAAGAGTTCAAATCATTTTGAACTCTTTTCCATATCTTTAAAATAATTATATTTAAGTGTTAAATCATTTTTCTTTATTAAATAATTTACATTATAATTTTTTTCTTCTAAAGCATTTTGATTAATATATTTATTATTAGTAACTACACCACCATCTACATAAACATTCCCATCATACCAAGAATAATCACTAAAGAATACTAATTTTTGATAATTATTACTTAAAGCATCTTGTCCAATATAGTAGTTAGGATTATAATCTATACCAAATAAATTAAGCACTGTAGGTAAAACATTTAATTGTGAAGTAACAGTTTTAATTGTTTTTTTATCTTTATTATTTGTATAAATAAAGAATGGTGTATGATTAATTAAGTTATTACTTGTATTTTTATATTTATCTAATATTGTCTTATCAGATAGAGTATAAAGATAATGATCTGTTAGAACCACAATCGTAGTTTTATCAAATAGTTCTCTTTCCTTTAGTTCTTTAACTAGAAGTTCCATCATATAATCTGTTTCTTTAGCTTGTCTTCTCGCACAATCTTCTTCAGTTAAATCATAACTTACATTTTCATTTTCTTTACTATCTAAATCAAGTAACATTTTACAATTTCCTTTTTCAGGACTAAAAGGCATATGATTAGTATAAGTTATAATATAATCTACGAACTTTTCACTACCAAACATCTTTTCTTTGAATTCTTCATTTAGAAGAAGTTCTCTATCTAAATAATATGAATTATCTTTATATGTATTTTGGTCCACTAGACCATAATAGTTATCATAGCCCCAGTTCTTGTAGTTAGTACCTCTAGAATAATATTCTTTAGTATTCATATGAAAGGCATTAACTGTATATCCTTGTTCTTTAAATAAATGAGCTAGACTATATGGAAATGAATTCTTATTAAATGTATAAGCATTCTGAGTATATGAAAGGGGAGTAATAAACCCCGTATTTACTGCAAACTCTGAATTAAATGTTGAACCACCACCATTATAATATGAATAATGATTAGTAAAATTAATTGAATTTTTCATCATATTATATAAAGTAGGAGTATCATTTTTATTAATAAGCCAAGAATCTAATCCTTCAAGTTGTACAATAATTAAATTATTATCTTTATATTTTCCTGTATATTTATTTTTATTTACTTCTTTTTCCTTAGAATATTCTTCTTTTAGAAAGTCTAAATCTTTTTGATTAGCACCTTCATCACTTTTCAAAAATGTTATATAGAAATTTCTAACAGTATATTCATACAGACCTGATACTTTTATAGCTTTATTATTATCATTAAAACTATTATAAATATTTCTAGGATTACGCCATGTACTCCATGTTAATTCTTCATTTGCTTTTCCTAAAAATACTGGAGTAACACTATGTAAAAGAATAAAAATAAATATCGTAACTATAATGCCTTTATAAGATTTATGTTCTTCTTTAGGATATACTTTTATAGCAAGTACGAATGTAATGAATATTGGTATTAAAAATAAGTAAACTGATAAATCACAATTTTTAATGGCATCCAGTAAATATTCAGACCCTTCACTAGCAAGTAAGACCATACTAAAGTCAAAAAATACACCAGTCATAGAATAATAAATATTATTTACTAAATATAAAGCTAAACTAAGTATAAAAAATAAAATATAAATTATTTTACCAATTTTCTTTTTTGAAAATAGACATATGCATAGTATAAGAGAAATCCATAATAAAGTGAATATATTAGGAACTGGTTTGAGTAATCCATAGAATTCAACTTTATATCTTGTAAAAATATCTATTAAAATAAATGGTAAAGCAAGTAAAAAAATATAACAATATTTTTTTATAAAAGCTTTAACTATTTCATATATCCTTTTAATTTTATCCTTAAAAGTTATTTTTTTTGTTTGCTTTTTTTTCAAAATACATCACCACTGGATAAATTATACTATAAATAGAGAATTTTGTAAAGTTTGGTAGTCAACAAAAAAAAGTTGACACATATAATTTTATGTGATAATATTATTTTAGTTAATTTAGTGAGGAGGAGAAAATATGGCAGTTAAATTAAGACTTAAAAGAATGGGTTCTAAACAAAAACCATTTTATCGTATTGTAGCTGCAGATTCAAGATTTCCAAGAGATGGAAGATTTATTGAAACTGTAGGAACATACAACCCAATAGCAAAACCAGCTGAAATCAAAATTGATAAGGAAGTTGCTATTAAATGGTTAAATAATGGAGCACAACCAACTGATACAGTTAAAGCTTTACTTAAAAATGAAGGCATTTTAAAAGAATTTGCATCAAGCAAAAAAGGTAAGTAATTATGAATATAGTAGAATATACAGAATTTTTAGTTAAAAGTCTTGTTGAAGATCCAGAAATGATAAAGGTACAAGAGTTTAAAGAAGATGAAAATACTATTATTGAAGTAATGGTACCTGATGCTGATATGAAATACGTAATAGGCAAAGCTGGTAAAAATGCTCATGCACTTAGAACTTTAGTTTATGCTTATGCATATATTCATAAAATGCATAAAATTAAATTAAATATTGAATCTTTTTAAATTAAGTAGAGATACTTAATTTTTTTAAAAAGAAGGAGGTTTATATGAAATTAGAAAAAATGGTTTTAACTAGTTTTGAGGCAAATGAAATTATGAAAAGCTATTTAAGTAAGATAATGGATTTTGTGGATGGAATTTTAGTTAGATGTGAGAATGGATCATATTTAATGGATAGTTATTATTATCATGGCGAAGAAATTAAAAGATATAGAGAACTTAAAACTAAATCATACTTTGATGTCCTAAGACTTGCTTTAATGGATGCAGGATATCCTGTTAACTTTATTAAAGAAGTTAAACGTAATGAGGAAGTAAAATATGAATGTTTTTATGAATTAGTAGATAAAAGAGGAAGATAGTATGAAATGTTTTTTAAAAAGTATTTTAGCAGGTTTAATGATTGCTATCGGGGGGACAATTTTTTTATCAGTTCAAAATAAAGTTGTCGGAGCTAGTTTATTTTCTATTGGTTTAATTGGAATACTTGTTTATAATTTTAATTTGTATACAGGTAAAATAGGTTATTTAATTACTAATTTTAATTTAAAATATATAAAAGAATTATTTATTATATTACTTGGTAATTTTATTGGTAGTTCATTTATTGGTTTTATTTTAAGATATACTAGAATATATTCAAACTTACATGATAAAGCTTATTTATTATCAATTACAAAATTAAATGATAATTATTTAAGTATATTTATTCTTTCTATATTTTGTGGAATACTTATGTATTTTGCAGTAAATGGTTTTAAAAAACTTAATGATTTTAGTAGATTTATTATTGTTTATTTGGGAGTAGTAGTATTTATTCTATGTGGATTTGAACATTGTATTGCCAATATGTATTATTTTTCTGTAGCTGATGTTTGGTCATTAAATACACTTGGTTATGTAGGCGTTATGATTCTAGGCAATTCCATAGGGGCATTTATTTTGCCAATTTGTAATAAAGCTATTAAAGAGTAATATTTACATTTATTTAACAAGTAAAAGGGTTTTGCGTAATAGTAAGGCTTTTTTTTTTTTTTTTTCGGGTATGCTTATATAGTAACGTAAGAATATTATGAGTGAGTTTGTTAAACAAAAAAAGGATGCGGTATATATGGAAAAAAATAAAAAACAAGCATTAATTCTTAGTATAGTTGCAGTAGTTACATTAATTGCTTTGGTAGTTGGTGCTACATTCGCATACTTTAAAGCACAAGTGGGAACAGGAAGTTCTACGGAGGTTAAGGTTACAACATATACAACTGATATGCTAACATTTACAACAGGAAATGCTATAAGTTTATATGCAGACCAATCATCATTTGGTCAAGAAAAAGGAAGTTTATCTGGAGAAACATTTGCAAAAGCAACATTAGTTGCAAATAATAAGACAAATGAAGCAACAGATAACTATTATGTATATTTTAATATTGAAAATAATACATTCAAATATACATTAGGTGAAGATAAACCAGAACTTATATTAACAGTTACAGGACCAGATGGAAATGAAGTAACAGAAATATCAGGACTAACTCATAAAGTAGTTCAAGATAGAGAAAACAAAAGTATATCAGGTTTTGATGTTACAACAACAAATGGTTTAATAACTATAGCAAATAAGAAAACAATAACAGCAACACAAGCAACACCAAGTAAAGAAGAACAATATACACTAAAGCTTACATTTGTAAACTATGAAGGTGATCAAACAGCAAATGCAACAAGCTCATTAAGTGCAAAGGTTATGATACAAAAGTCAAAACTATCAACTATAAAAGTTAATGATGTAACAACAAATCTATTACAAAATGGTGATTACTACGAGTTAACTGTGAACGCTACCGCAACAGCTAATGTTGATGAAATAGCAAAATATTATTATTCAAAAGATGGTGGAAAAATATATGAAGAAAGTACATCAAACTCATATACATTTGGGAACTTAGAAGCATCAACAGCATATCCTATAGCGGTTTATGCCATTGATACTAATGGCAATAAATCAGAAGTATATTCTTTTACAAGTGATATTCCAGAATACAAAATAACAATAAAAGACCCAACTATTACATATGATGCCGATGCCCAACAAATTAATATTGCTTTTGAATTCTTTAGTAAAAATGCAGTTAGTCAAGTTGGAATGTCGGCTGGTAATGGTGGAGTGGTTGGAAATAACGTATTTAAAGGTTTTTTATTACGTAAAGATTTTAAAAAAGACTGTATACCTATTACCGTATCTGTTGATGATATAGAACATAACAAAAACAGTAAAAGATTTCAAATATGTCAAAGCGATTACATTACATAACAACAATAAAAATTCAAAATATCAATACATACATTCTATTTAAGTGCAATTAAAAATATGTTATAATACTTCCAACAAAAGGAAGTATTTTTGTAAATACTCTTTCTTCTTTTAGCATAAGAGTGCCTTGTATGAATAACAAAATTACAACAATTGTGGTAGGAGTTAAGTAATCCTAATTTTAATTCTATGAAATCACACGGAATTAAAATTAATGAAGTTCTATAATAGATTTACTATGACATCAAACAAATGAAAAAAGGAAACTTTTGCTTATCCTCTAACCATAACTTAGACAGAATAATAAAAATGAATAATAGTATTAAGTTAACTGACTATCAATCTATATTTTTATTCTTAATAAATTCAGTGAGCATTTTTGTAAGTGCTCTTTTTTCTATTCTTGAAACATAACTTCTTGATATTTTAAGTTCATCCGCTATTTCTTTTTGAGTCATATCCTTAGTATTATTTAAACCATACCTTTTAATAATTATTTCTTTTTCTCTTTTATTTAGTAATCTTAAATATTTTTTTAAAAGATTAATATTATTTTTTAAATCAAGTGTTTCAAACAAATCAACATTTTTATCTTTAATAACATCAATTAAATTTATTTCATTTCCTTCTTTATCGTGACCAATAGCATCATTTAAAGATACAGTTGGTCCATATTTTTTTTGACTTCTAAAATGCATAAGTATTTCATTTTGAATACATCTAGCAGCATAAGTAGTAATTTTAGTTTTTCTATCACCATTATAAGTATCAATACCTTTAATTAGACCAATAGTGCCAATACTTATTAAATCATCAGTCATTGCTTCTTTAGTATCATACTTTTTAACAATATGGGCAACAAGTCTAAGGTTATGTTCAATTAATTTATTTCGAGCTTCTTTATCACCATTTAACATCTTATTTATGCATATTTCTTCTTCTTCACTCGAAAGTGGTTCTGGAAAGACATTATTAGAATAAGAACCAGTAAAAAAAAGCATATCTTTAATAATATTTAGTAAGTTTAAAAACATAATACACCTCTTGGTAAATTATATATTTATTTAAATAAAAAATGCTACTTTTAGGTAACATTTATTTTAAATAAGAACTAAACTTTTGAAAATACTCATTAAATACTTGTTTAATTTTTATAAAGTTATCGTTGCTATAATATTTAGAATATCTTTCTATATCAAATATAGAAGGATTTTTTAATATATCTTTCCAATTCTTCTTAATAAACGAATAAGTAAATTCTAATTCTTCATTTGATAAATTAGCACCTTTTGATATAGCAAATTTATTTACATCATCTTTAGTTAGTTTATTTATATAAGCTCCGATTATATTAAACATTATTAATCACCTTAATATATTGTATGAAAAATATAAAAAAAGGAATACTAAATTGTATGAAGAGATATATATTTTTAAGTTCTATCATCATAATTTTTATTATATTTGGCATTAAGTTGGGGATTATTTTATCCAATTCTTCTTATTATGAAAAAAAACTAGAAGAAAAAACTAACATTTATGTTAGTGGTGTTAGTAGTCCAAGAGGTAGAATACTTGATACTAATGGTAAAGTTTTGGTGGATAATATTGGTGTTAAAACTATTTATTATAATAAAATAAAGGGGATAAAAACTATCGAAGAATTGGAAATTGCTTGGTCTTTAGAAAAAATAATTGATGTTAAAGAAGCATCTATTGATGAATTAAAAGAGTACTATCTAATTACAAATAATAATGGTAAAGATTTAATTACAAGTGATGAATATAGATTATATGAAGAAAGAAAAATAGGTAATGAAACATTAGAAAAGTTAAAACTTGAAAGAATAACTGATGATATGATTAATTATGATACAGATACAAAAAAAGTAGCTCATATATATAATTTAATGAATAAAGGTTATATCTATAGTAAAAAAGAAATTGTTAAAAATGTTAGTGAAGAAGAATTTGCTAAAGTAATTGAAAGTAATATTCCCGGTGTTACCGGTGAAATTACTTGGGAAAGAACATATCCTTATGGTGATACACTTAAAAATATCTTTGGTAAAGTGGGGCCAATAACTAAAGAAAATAAAGATTATTATCTAAATGAAGGTTATGAACTTACAGATACTGTGGGTTTAAGTTATCTAGAAAAAGAATATGAAGAATATTTAAAAGGAGAAAAGGCTAAATATAAAGTAGAAAGTGATTATAAATTAGTTAAAATAGAAAATGAGAAAAAAGGAAATGACTTAGTTTTATCAATTGATATTGATTTACAAATGAAAGTAGATGAAATATTAAAGAATAAAATTACATTAGGTAAAAAATATGGTAATACTGAATATTTTAAAGATAGTTATGCAATTATAAGTAATCCTCTTTCTGGTGCCATTTTAGCTATTTCTGGTCAAAGATTAAATGATGATAATACATTTAGTGATATAAGTTTAAACACAATTAATAAATCTTATACCATGGGAAGTAGTGTAAAGGGAGCAACTATTGCAGTGGGTTATAAATATAATTTAATTACTCCGGGGACATATATTAATGATGCTTGTGTAAAACTTGAATTTATACCTCAGAAGTGTAGTTTTAAAAGATTAGGTAAAGTAAATGATTTAACAGCTTTAGCTAATTCATCAAATTATTATCAGTATATGATTGCAATTAATTTGACAGGTAATAAGTATAAACCAAATATGAAACTTAATGCTACTAAAGAACATTTTAAAACTTATAGAGATATGCTAGCAAGTTTTGGTCTAGGCGTTAAAACAGAAATTGATTTACCAGGTGAACAAACAGGAATAATTGGTTCAACTGTGGCAGATGACCTTCTTCTTAATCTAGCGATTGGACAATATGATACTTATACACCAGTTGAACTTTTGCAATATATAAATAGTGTTGCAAGTGGCAAAAGAATGTCTTTAAACTTAATGAAAGAAATAAAGAATAAAGATAAAATAATACTAGAAAATAAAATAAATATTTTAAATGATGTTGATTTAAATGAAGAAAGTTTAACCAGAATAAGAGAAGGTTTGAGACTTGTTCTAAGTGAAGGAACTGGTAAGTTTTATGTACCTCAAGGGTTAGATTTTGCAGGAAAAACAGGCACAAGTGAAAGCTTTTTAGATACCAATAATGATGGCAAAGTTGATACTGCTACTATTTCTTCATCATTCGCAGGCTTTTACCCATCGGAAGATCCGAAATTTAGTATCGTAGTTATTACTCCGAATGTATCTCATAAAAATGGTAAAACTGATGCATTCTACTTCGGAGCTAGTAAAATAACTAAAGATATAGTAAATTATTTAAATGAAAAATATTAAAAGTAATAAAAAACATTTGACAAACATACAATAATGTTGTAATATATTGATGTTACTTGAAAAAGGAAAGAGATTTAGTATCCACCTGATTGCAAATAGCGATAGGTAAATGCCATGAAAGTATTTAGATTTATTTGATAAACTTTTTTGGAATGGGTACTAAATAGGTATCCATTTTTTAATGACGTTGGAGGTGCTTATTATAGCAAAGATAGATAGTAATGAACTACCAATCAATGAAAATATTCGTGCAGAAGAATTGATGGTAATTGGGCCAAATGGCGAAAAGATGGGACTAAAAAAACGTAAAGATGCTCTTACACTTGCTGGGTATGCTGGACTTGATTTAGTTTTAATGAATGGTAATGGCGTTCCTGCTGTTGCTAAAATAATGGATTATAACAAATATCGTTATGAAAAACAAAAAAAGCTAAAAGAAAGTCAAAAGAAAGCAAGAGAAGCAAATAAAGAGATGAAAGAATATCGTTTGTCAGTAACCATCGATGTTGGAGACTTTGAAACAAGAAGAAAGAATGCTAAAGAATATCTTGAAAAAGGACATAAAATTAGAGCATTTATTCGTTTTAAAGGTCGTCAAATGGCAAGACCAGAACTTGGTAGAGATGTACTTCTAAAATTTGCAGATGCTTTAAGTGATGTTTCTGTAATTGAAACTGAACCAAAACAAGAAGGAAGACAAATTGCAATGATTTTAGCACCAAAAAAGAAAGAAGGAAATTAGTATGGCAAAAAGTAAACAAAAAACACATAAGTCTAGTTCTAAAGTGTTTAACAAAAAGAAAAATGGTACTTTAACTTATATGAAGTCAGGAAGTAACCATAAGACTGGAAAAGATACAGCAAAAGCAGTAAGACAAAGAAGAAATAAAGGAACACTAGCAAAAGGAGATAGTAGCAGATTAAAATCTGTTATCTAATCATGGAGGTGAATAAGTAATGGCAAGAGTTAAAGGCGGAAACGTTTCTAAGAATAGAAGAAGAAAAGTTTTAAAAGAAGCAAAAGGTTATTTTGGAAGTAAACATAGACTTTACAAAACTGCTCAAGAACAAGTATTCCATAGTGGAGCTTATGCATTCAGAGACAGAAGACAAAATAAGAGAAATTTCAGAAAATTATGGATTACAAGAATCAATGCTGCATGTCGTGAAAATGAAATTAGTTATTCTAAATTTATAAATGGACTTGCAAAAGCAGGTATTGAAATCAATAGAAAAATGTTATCAGAAATGGCAATTGATGATCCTAAATCATTTACAGCATTAGTTGAAACTGCTAAAAAAGCTTTAAATGGTGAAGTAAAGGCTGCTAAAAAAGAAGTTAAAGCAGAAACTAAAGAAGTAAAAGCTGAAAAGAAAGAAACTAAAAAAGAAGCATCTGTTGATTTAAGTTCAAAAACTTTAGCAGAATTAAAAGCACTTGCTAAAGATAAAGGAGTAAAAGGTTACTCTACAATGAAAAAAGATGAATTACTTGCATCTTTAAAATAGTGCTTGCAAAAGAGTGAGTTTTAAATTATAATAAATATATGAAGTTTATTCTTGGTTTTGATATCTCCAAATCAATACTATGATTAAACCAATTAAGAAAGTGGGAGGAAAAATATTATGGCTTTAATGAAAGAAGAAAAAGCAAAAATCATTAAAGAATTTGCAAAATCTGAAAATGATTGTGGTTCAACTGAAGTACAAATTGCAATTCTTACAAATGAAATTAATAACTTAACAGAACATTTAAAAGAACATAAGCATGATTATCATTCAAAAAGAGGTCTACTTATGAAAGTCGGTCGTCGTAAAAAATTACTTGACTATTTAAAGAAAAATGATGTAGTAAGTTATAGAGAAGTAATTAAGAAATTAAATTTAAGAAAATAATTAAAGGGCACTTGTTTTTAGTGTCCTTTTATTTTTAGAAAGGATGTATATGAAGAAAATATTTAAATTAGATTTTGATGGAAGAGAATTAGTAGTAGAAACTGGAGAACTAGCTAAACAAACAAATGGAGCAGTACTAGTAAGATATGGAGATACAGCAGTATTATCTGTTTGTGTAATGGGAAAAACACCAGTTTCACAAGATTTCTTTCCACTTCAAGTTTTATATCAAGAAAGATTATATTCAGTAGGTAAAATTCCTGGAGGATTTATTAAAAGAGAAGGAAGACCTAGCGATGCTGCAACACTTGCGGCAAGACTTATTGATAGACCAATTAGACCAATGTTTGATGAAAATTTAAGAAATGAAATTCAAGTTATTAATACAGTTCTATCTGTTGATCAAGATAATTCACCAGAAATGACTGCATTATTTGGTTCATCACTTTGTTTAGGTATATCAAATATTCCATTTGATGGACCTGTTGCAGGTGTTATTGTTGGTTTAATTAATGGTAAATTTGTCATTAATCCAACAGCTGAACAAAATGAAGTAAGTACACTACATTTAACTGTTGCTGGTACTAAAGATGCAATTTGTATGGTTGAAGCTGGTTCTAAAGAAGTTAGTGAAGAATTAATGCTTGATGCCTTAATGTTTGCACATGAAAATATTAAAAAATTATGTGAATTTGAACAAAGTATTATTGATGAAATAGGTGTAGAAAAAGTAGAACTACCTAAAGCTGAAATTGATGCAGAAATTGAAAGTGCAGTTAGAGACTATGCAACAGCAGATATGCTTGCAGCTATTCAAATTAAAGAAAAGCTAGAAAAATATGCTAAAATAGATGAAGTTAAAGAAAATACAATGGCTCATTTTGAAGAAGTTTATGCTGATGATGAGAATAAAAATAATAAAATGGCTCAAGTATCTAAGGTACTTCATTTAATCGAAGGTGGGGAAGTTCGTCGTCTTATTACTGATGAACATATTAGACCAGATGGCAGAAAGATGGATGAAATTAGACCACTTTATGCAGGTGTTGATTTACTTGCAAGAACTCATGGTTCAGCACTATTCTCAAGAGGAGAAACTCAAGTACTAGCAACAACTACATTAGGTGCACTAGGTGAACATCAAATACTTGACGGACTAGGAATTGAAGACACAAAAAGATTCATGCTTCATTATAACTTCCCACAATTCTCTGTTGGTGAAGTCGGAAGATATGGTTCACCTGGAAGAAGAGAAATTGGTCATGGGGCTTTAGGTGAAAGAGCACTTGCTCAAGTTATTCCATCTGAAGAAGAATTTCCATACACAATTCGTGTTGTTAGTGAAGTTTTAGAAAGTAATGGTTCATCAAGTCAAGCAACAATTTGTTCTGGATGTCTAAGTTTAATGGCTGCTGGTGTGCCAATTAAAGCTCCAGTTGCAGGTATTGCTATGGGACTTATTACTAGTCCAGATGGAAGCAAATACACAATTCTTACTGATATTCAAGGTCTTGAAGATCACATGGGAGATATGGACTTTAAAGTTGCTGGTACTCGCGAAGGTATTACAGCTCTTCAAATGGATATTAAAATAAAAGGTGTAACAAAAGAAATACTAGGTGAAGCACTAGCTCAAGCCAAAAAAGCTCGTATGGAAATTTTAGATGTAATGGAAAATACAATTTCTGAGCCACGTAGTGAAGTAAGTAAGTATGCACCTAAGATTGAAACATTTAGTGTTGACCCAGAAAAGATTAGAGATATTATTGGTAAGGGTGGAGAAATGATTACTAAAATTATACTTGAAGCTTCAAACGTAGCAACAGTTAATGATAAAGATGCTGTTAAAGTTGATCTTGAAGATGATGGTAGAGTAATAATTTATCATACTGATAAAGATATAATTGCTAAAACTAAACAAATGATACTAGATGTTATTCGTGAAGTTGAAGAAGGAAAAGTATACACTGGTAAAGTTACAAAAGTAGAAGACTTTGGTTGTTTCGTAGAACTTTGGCCAGGATGTGAAGGCTTAGTACATGTATCTCAACTTGCTTGGGAAAGAGTAGAAAAACCAAAAGATATTGTATCTGTTGGTGATGAAATAATGGTTAAATCACTTGGATATGATAATCGTGGAAGATTAAATTTATCTCGTAAAGAATGTTTACCTAAACCAGAAAAAAAAGAAAATCCTAAAAATAAAGATTAATTTTCAACTCAAAACGAACCTACAATTGTAGGTTCGTTTTATAATTTAAATTATTTTCTCTTTCTTGTTAAACTTGTATAACTTTCAAATATACTTCCTGTATCTCTTAAATAATCACAAACAGTATAAGAATTATTTAATTTTTTTAAAAATTTTTCAATTTCTTCATTGTCATAATTTAATCCATATGATAATAAGAATCTATTTATAGTATCAATATTTTTTCCTAAAACGCTTTCATAGGAATTGCCTACGAAATGATAATAACCTGGATCTACTAGATAGAAGTTTCCATTATATATATAATTGTCAGGATTTTCCAAATCTGCAAGTAATAATTTATGATTACTTATTAAGTCAACTTCTTTA
This sequence comes from uncultured Mycoplasmatota bacterium, assembly GCA_900551525.1. Taxonomy (GTDB): domain Bacteria; phylum Bacillota_I; class Bacilli_A; order RF39; family UBA660; genus Onthocola_B. Next base: position 10,175 of record URWD01000011.1, on the reverse strand, counting down.
TACAACTTAGAAAATAAATATAATAAATAAATAATAGGATAATTAACTAATGTTGAACTAGTCATTGGTTTATTAGTCTCAATATATTTTGTAGTATAGCCAGCATAATTATCAAATTCATCAAATACAAGTCTTCTTGGAAGTAATATATATTTTGTATGTATTTGTGTCATTTTTTCAGCAGTTTCAATATTTAACTTATTATATTTTGAAAATATCTTAACTGCTTCATTACTTTTTTTATTTAAATATACAACACCTTCAAAACCTTGTCCAATTTTCTTGTCTGGAACAAAAAGTTCTTTGTTTTCACCGATAAAATATTCCATATTATTTTACCTTCCTTCTAATCAATCCAATAAGTGTTTCATCCTCTTTTGCTTCATCTTTTAAATAATCACATATTGTGTAATTACTACCTCTTTCTATTAATTTGTTTTGAATTTCTTGTATTCTATCCCATAAAATAGTATAGTTTATAAAAGTATTAATTTTACTAATATTTTCTTTTAATATTTCTTCTTTATCTTTATCACTAAAATAATATAAACCAGGATCTATTAAATAATATGATCCATTAAATATATAATTTCCATCAGAAAGTACGTCATTTATACAAAGTCCATATTTACTTACTTCATAAGCATCTTTATATAATCTTATTAATATAGCTGTCAATGTTTTTAAAGTGTATTTTTGTACATCTAGTTCCTCAATTTCTTTACTTTTAGGAATATATGTTGTAGTGTATCCTAGATATTTTCCATTTTCATCATATACAAGTCTTCTTGGAAGAAGAATATAATTAGTTGGAATATTACATAAACGTAAAGCACTTTCTTCACTTAAGGAAGTAATCTTATTTATTTCATTATATTGTATTTTAACAGCTTCATTAGTATCTTCATTATAATAAACTTTTCCTTCACATCCAGAACCTAAAAATACTTTCGGCGTAAATACATCCTTAGTATCACCTATATAGTACATAACAAAACACCCCTTTGTTTAGCTAATATTATACGCTATAATATGGCTTTTGTCAAATTTTTAATTTCTTTTATAAATATTGACTTTTTAAAAAGAGGAACAAGTATATAAACTTTATTTTTAGTTCTAGTTAAAGCTACATAAAATAATCTTCTTTCTTCAGCATAAATATATGTTTTATCTGATGGATGAAGCTCTTCGATTAATTTAGAATTAACTATTTTATTGGGAAAACCATACATATCATCTGTCATATTTATGAGTATTACATTATCACTTTCTAAGCCTTTTGATGCATGAACACTCATAAATTCTGGAATATTTCCATCACTAAACTTATTTATATCAAAGTTATTTCTTCCTAGAACTAAAAGAGAACCTTTATTTAATAAACTTTTGTATATCTTATTAAATGATTTTTTAGGGTTTATATAATAAATAAATTCTACAGGTTTATCAATATGTTTATTGCTAATTAATTCTTTTTTTATTTGACTTTTGTTTTTCATTACAAATTTTGAACTTATATTTATTAGCTCTTCGCTGTTACGATAGGTATATTTTAGCTTTAAAATAGTGGAATTAGGTATTAGTTTAGTAAAATTCAAAAATATATTTAAATTACAACCTGAAAAGTGATATATTGATTGATAATCATCTCCGACACAAAAGAGGGTAGCATTACTTATATCTCTTATTTTATTTATTAAGCTAAATCTTATATTTGATGTATCTTGAAATTCATCTACAATAATATATTTATATTTAGTAGGTTTATTTAATACATTAGTTGCTTTAATTATTAAATCATCAAAATCAAAAGAATTACTAGAAACTAAATCATTTTCATATATATTTTTAATAATATAGCTATATTTACTTAAGAAAGAATCTTCTTTAAATAACTTTTTAAAATCATCTTTAGTCTTATTGTTAGTTTTAAATATTTTAATTATAGTAATAATTAATTTTTTGAATTCCTTATAATCATAACTATTTAAAAAATCTTCATAATTATATTTTCTAAAGTATTTAAGTATTTCATTAATATGTTCATTACTTTGTAAACTTTTAAAAAATTCATCAGTTACAAAATCTAAATAAGAATCACTAACTAATTTATAATTTATATGATATTCATCTAAAATACTCATTGCTAGTTTATGGAAAGTCATAATATTTATTTTATAGTTTATTCTTTTACTCAGATCATTTACACTTTTATTTGTAAATGATATAACTAAAATTTCATCTTCTTTTAAATGCTTTTCTTCGATTAAATATTTGATTTTTTCAGTGATTGTATAAGTTTTACCAGCTCCAGCCCCAGCAATTAAAAGTAAATTTTTATCGCATTTTATAGCTTCGAGTTGATATTCATCTGGTTTCATTTTTTTATTGTCTCTTTGGTAAAATAATTTTATCATATTGCAAAAAAGAAGTCTATACCTTATAATAATTTTACGAGGTAAAAAAATGAAGTATGAAACAATATTAGAAATAGATTTAAAAAAATTAAAAAATAACATAAAAAAACTTGTTAAAAGTTATGATGATTATAAATATAAAATAGTAGATTTAAAAGATAATGCGCATGGTATGGGATTTGGCATTGTAAATACACTAGTTAACTATGGTATTAATTATTTGCTTGTAGGTTCTTTAAAAGAATCTTTAGAGGTAAGAAAGCTTAATAAAGAAGTGGGAATACTTGCTAGTTATTATGTTACAATGGATGAAATATATGATTGTATCAATAATAACATAAATATCACCATTTACAATAAAAAATATATAGATTTATTATGTAGTTTAGAATTAAAGGATGATTTAAATGTTGAAATATTAATTGATAATGGCTCTAATTTACAAGGGGTAAATAAAAAAAATGATTTAGAGTATATTATAAATAAAATAAATGAAACTAAGCATATAAAACTAGTAGGAATATATTCTGATTTAACATCTTTTGGTATTGAAGACAAGTTTTATTATAACGAGGTAAATAATTTTCTGAAAATAGTAAAACCATATATAAATAATGATTTAATTATTCATTTAAATGAACCAATTATGTACCATAATAAAATAAAATATATTAATGGTATTAGATTTGATTTATCAGTTTTAGGTATTGAAGAAAACATAAATGATGATATATTTACAAAAGGAAGAATTAAAAAAATAGAAAAAGAATATGGAGCTTTAGAGTTTCCTAATATAGATTTAGAATTAATATTTAATATAACTAGTGAAGTAATGGAAGTAAAAAAAGTAACTAAAGGTACTTTAGTGGGAAGAAGTTATATTGCTAAAGAGGATATGTACGTGGGTATAATACCTATTGGTCATAAAGATGGTATAACAAAATCTATAAAATATGTAGGTATAAATAAATATAAAAGAGAAATACTTTCTGATGATATAGATAAGTTATATGTTAAAATAGATGAAAATGTCTTTATTAAAGATAGGGTATATATTTTAAATGAAGAAAGAGATATTTATGATTTTTTAAAGAATTTACATACTAATAGATATTATTTAATGAGTATTTTAAATAGAAATTTAACTAAAAGATATATTAATGAAGAAAAAAATAATGATAATTTGTTATAATGACCATTACGAAAAAAGTACATAAACGGAAAAAATTCGTAATGAAAGATGTAATTTAGTAAGAAAAATAATTGAAAAATAGTTTAAAACGGGCAAAAGTGCTTAATTCAAGTTGATTTTTTAAAGCATTTGTTGTTATAATGTTCAAGGAGTGATAGAGAATATGGCAGAATATAATGAGTCATCGATTAAAATATTGGAAGGTTTAGAAGCTGTTAGAAAAAGACCTGGGATGTATATTGGTTCAACTGATAAAAGGGGTATGCATCATTTAGTATGGGAAATTGTAGATAATGCCATAGATGAAGTTATAAATGGATATGGTAATTATATTAAAGTAATTATCAATAAAGATAAAAGTATAACAGTTGCAGATAATGGTCGTGGAGTACCAATTGGTATGCATGCATCAGGTAAAAGTACACCAGAAGTTATTTATACAATACTTCATGCCGGTGGTAAGTTTAGTGAAGCTGGTTATAAAGTTTCCGGAGGTCTTCATGGTGTTGGTGCTAGTGTAGTTAATGCCTTATCAAAAGAAATGCAAGTAGTCATTTATCGTGATGGACTTATTTCATCAATTGAGTTTGAAAATGGTGGACATGTTAAAACACCACTTCATACTGTAGGCAAAAGTACTAAAACTGGTACAATAGTTAAGTTTTTACCAGATGCAGAAATATTTAAAAATTGTAATTTTTCATATACAACAATTTGTGAAAGAATGCAAGAATCAGCCTTTTTACTAAGTGGTCTTACTATCGAAGTAATTGATGAAGAAGATAATCATCAAGCTAAATTTCATTATGATAATGGTTTAACTAGTTTCATTGAATACATGAACGAAGGTAAAAATACTTTACATAAAGTAATTAATTTTGGTAATACCAAAAATAAAATTGAAGTAGATATTGCGATGCAATATACTGATACTTATAATGAAAATATTTTATCATTTGTAAATAATGTTAAAACTTCTGATGGAGGAACTCATGAAGTTGGGTTTAAAACTGGTATTACAAAAGCATTTAATGATTACGCCAAAAATAACAATATTTTTAAAGCTAAAGATGGTACTTTAGATGGTTCAGATGTTCGTGAAGGATTATCTGCAGTTATTAGTTTAAAAGTTCCTGAAGAATTACTGCAATTTGAAGGTCAAACTAAAGGTAAACTTGGAACACCAGAAGCAAGAAGTGTAACAGAAAGTATTACTTATGAGTCTTTAAAATTTTTCCTTGAAGAAAATAAAGAAGTAGCATCAACAATTTTAGAAAAAGCTATGAAAAGTAAAGTTGCTCGTGAAGCAGCTAGAAAAGCTAGAGAAGATGCTAGAAATGGTAAAAATAAAAGTAAAATTGAAAAGAATCTATCAATGAAACTTGCTCCCGCTCAAAGTAAAAACCCAAAGATAAATGAATTATTTATCGTCGAAGGTGATAGTGCCGGTGGTTCAGCTAAAGGTGGAAGAGATAGAAAGTTTCAAGCAATACTTCCACTTCGTGGTAAAGTAATAAACAGTGAAAAAGCATCTTTAGATGATTTAATCAAAAATGAAGAAATAAATACATTAATTCATACTATCGGAGCAGGTATAGGTCAAGATTTTGATGCTGCAGAATCTAATTATGATAAAGTAATTATCATGACCGACGCCGATGTTGATGGGGCTCACATTCAAATTCTTTTACTTACATTCTTTTATAGATACATGCGTGGTTTAATTGAACATGGTAAATTATTTATTGCCATGCCACCACTTTATAAGCTTGATTATGGTAAGAAGAAATTTTATGCATATACCGATGATGAACTTAATGAAATAAAACTTAATAATACGGGAAAATATAGTATTCAAAGATATAAAGGGTTAGGGGAAATGAACCCAGACCAACTTTGGGAAACAACAATGGACCCTGAAACAAGAAGTTTAATTAGAGTTAAAATAACAGATGCTGCACTTGCAGAAAAACGTGTTCAAGTTCTAATGGGGGATAAAGTAGAACCTCGTAAAGAATGGATTAATGAAAATGTTGAATTTACTCTCGAAGATAGTTATAGAGCAGAGTAAGGAGGTTTAAATGGATATAGTTAAAAAAATTGAAGATTATAGCTTAGAAGAAATAATGTCTTTAAGATTTGCAGCTTATGCCAAAGAAATTATTCAAGATAGAGCTATACCTGATGTAAGAGATGGACTAAAGCCAGTCCAAAGAAGAATTTTATATGCAATGTACAAAGCTGGTAATACCTCTGAAAAAGGTTATATAAAATGTGCAGCCACAGTTGGAGATGTTTTAGGTAAATTTCACCCACATGGTGACTCATCCGTTTATGATGCTATGGTTCGTATGTCACAGTGGTGGAAACAAAGTCATATTTTAGTTGATATTCATGGTAATAATGGTTCTATGGATGGCGACCCACCTGCAGCATACCGTTATACTGAAGCAAGACTTGCTAAAATAAGTAATGAACTTTTAAAAGATTTAGATAAAAACACAGTTGCCTGGGCACCAAACTTTGATGATAGATTTTTAGAACCAACTGTTTTACCCGCTAAATTTCCTAATTTACTAGTAAATGGAACAAATGGTATTTCAGCAGGTTATGCAACAAATATTCCTCCACATAACTTAGGCGAAATAATAGATGCTACAATCAAAAGAATTGATTCACCAAATTGTTATTTAGATACTATTTTAGAAATAGTTAAAGGTCCAGATTTTCCAACTGGTGGTATAGCTTTTGGTAAAGATGGAATAGTAGATGCTTTTAAAACTGGCCGTGGTAAAGTAATTGTTCAAGCAAAATATGAATTTGTAAAAGAAAAAGGTAAAGAACAAATAATTATTACGGAAATACCTTTTGAAGTAAATAAACAAGCGTGTGTTGCTAAAATAGAAGGTTTAAGAATAGATAAAAAAGTAGAAGGCATATCAGAAGTAAGAGATGAAACTGATAGAACAGGTATAAGAATAGCAATTGATTTAAAAGCTAATGCAAATAAAGATGTAATAATGAGATATTTACTTAAAAATACTGATTTACAAATTTCTTATAATTATAATAGTGTAGCAATAGTTAATAGAACACCAAAGACTTTAGGTATTTTAGAAATACTTGATGCATATATTGCTCATCAAAAAGAGGTTATAACTAAAAGAACAGAATTTGATTTAGCATATTACACTAAAAATTATAATATAGCAACTGGACTTATTAAAGCTATTTCAATCCTTGATGAAGTAATTGCTTTAATACGTGCTAGTAAAAATAAAAGTGATGCTAAAATTAATTTAGTTAATAAATATAAATTTACGGAAGAACAAGCTGAAGCTATTGTAACATTACAACTTTATAGATTGACTAATACAGATATTGTAGTTCTAGAAGAAGAATGTGAAAAACTAAAAGGTTTAATCGAAGAATGTAATAAGATATTAAGTAATGAAACTGAACTTAAGAATGTTATGAAATCAGAACTAAGGGAAGTAAAGAAAAATTATGCTGTACCAAGAAAAACTGAAATCAGAGATGAAATCGTAGATATTAAAGTTGATGCCAAAGAAATGATACCTGATGAAAATGTTGTCGTAGTTGTAACAAATGATGGTTATGTAAAAAGAGTAAGCACTAAAAGCTTTAAATCAAGTGATGAAGAAACAACTTTAAAACCAGGTGATTATGTAACTGCTAAGTATTTAACATCAACAAGAAGTAATTTACTTTTATTTACAAATCTAGGTAATTATTTATTTGTACCAGTTCATATATTACCTGAAACTAAATGGAAAGACTTAGGTAAACATATAAGTAATACCATTATGATTAAAGAAAATGAAAAAATAGTTGCAAGTTTAATAATGAAAGATTTAGATAAAAATGTTACGTTATTTACTAAAAATGGTTTAATTAAACAAGTTGCCCTTAAAGATTTTGAAGTATCGCGTTATTCAAAACCAATGATGGCTATTAAATTAAAAGATAATGATGAATTAATTAATGCTGATATTTCTAAAGATGAAGTGTTGTTTGTAACTAATAATGGATTAGCACTAAGATTTAATACTAGTGAAGTACCTGTTGTGGGCACTAAAGCCAGCGGGGTTAAAGGTATTAATCTAAAAGATGATTACTGTGTATATGCATGTCCAATAAAAGGGGAAGAATACTTAAATATATATACAAACTTTAAAACAATAAAAAGATTAAAGTTATCTGATATCCCTAGTATTTCTAGAGCTAAAAAAGGAAATATGTTATTTAAAAAAGCTAAGACTAAAGATTATAAAATAAACTATGCTTATTTAACAGAAACTAAAGACATTAATCTTTATAAAATAGATACTGATTTCCATGAACTTAAAAATAGTGAAATACCAATCATGGATTTAGCATCAACTGGAAGTCAAGTTAAATACAATTATGATTTATTTACCCTAAAAAGAGAATTAATTGATTTAACTAAAGATGCTAAAGAAGAACAAAAAGAAGAAGTACTTGAAATAAACCAAAAACCAAGTAAAAAGGAAGAACAATTATCTTTTGCTTCATTCATTGATGACTTTAAAATATAAGGCCAAACTTTGCTTTACAGAACACAAAATATGTGTTACATGTAGCTATAGGAAAGGTGGGAATCATCCCGGCCACTTACTTTCTAGAAAAACAGCTTAAGCTGTTTTTTTTATTTTCTTTAAAAATCAAAAAGAACATTTAATACTTTACTAATCGATGCATAACAGAAATAGAAAAGGTTTGTTTTACTTTAACGCTTTCAATATTAGCTATTAAACTTCTTGATACGTTACATAGTTCCGCTAATTTTTCTTGACTAATTCTACCATTTTCATCAGCATAAGGAGAATTATTAAATAACCTATAATATTTAACATTTTTAGATATCATTTTATATATTTTATCTAGTTCATCTTCAGTTATGCCTGTATAAAGTTTTTCTTCAATCATCTTGATCACCTATATATATTATTCTATATATAATGACAAATTTAAATTGATTATTTATAGAGATATATCTAATTATAGTAGACAATAGTTTTTTTTAGTGTTAAAATGATATTGTAGTAAAGTAGACATAAATAAATATATTGATTTTTCAAATACTATTTATAGTGTGTTAAAAGGAGTAGTAAGTTTATGGAAAATAAGAAAACAAAAATAATAAGTATAGTAGCAATAGTGGCACTAGCACTCACAGTAGTAACTGCAACATATGCATACTTTCAAGCACAAACCGGAGAAGGTTCACAAACAGATATTAAAATTAATGCAAATACAGTTGATACTTTTACATTTGCAACAGGAAATCCAATTACGTTTACTTTGGACCAAGATAGTTTTGCAAGTGGAAAAGGTAATCAAAGTGGAAGTACTTTTGCAAGTGCACTTCTAACTGCAAATAATAAGACAAATACCGCGACAGAACATTATTATTTGTATTTGAATATTTCTGATAATACATTTACATATTCAATAAATGAAAGTACACCAGAAATAATAATGACAGTAACTGATAGTGGTGGTAATGAAGTAATTGATATAAGTACACTTAATCATGTCATAGTAACAGGAGCAAACAATACACAAGTATCAGGATATGATATTACAAATAAAAATGGACTTATAACACTATTTAATAATAGAGAAATAACAACAACGTCAAGTAAAGAAGAAAAATGGAATATTAAAGTAACATTTGTAAATTATGATGCTAGTCAAAATGCTAATGCTGGTAAAAGCATGAGTGCAAAGGTTATGATACAAAAGGAAATAATACCTCAAGTTGTTTCTGATGTATGTGAAAGTGGAACAAATCTAGCAACATGTATAAAAACATTAGCGAATAAAAGTGCATCATCTTTAACAAAAATATATCATCATGATGCAAACTTAACAAATGGAGCAGGTGACAATAGTTATAGATATGCAGGAGCAAGTGAAAACGTCGATAACTTTGTATGTTTTGGAACAAATACAAGTACTTGTCCAACAGATAACCTATATAGAATAATCGGAGTATTTGGAGACCAAGTAAAACTAATTAAGTATGATTATGCAAATAGTAATTTACTAGGAACAGATGGAGATTATAATAGTACAAATACATATTCAAAAAGTAGTTATTCAACATATAAAGGAGAATTAACAACAATAAATAGATATTCTTGGAATAGCTCAACAAAAAAAAATACATGGAGTGAAAGTAATTTAAATAAAGTAAATTTAAATAAAAACTTCATAACAAAAATAGGAGCTGACTGGGCAGCTAAAATAGCAGAAACAACATGGAAAGTTGGAGGAAATACATGGGCAAATATAGGAGTTCAACCAGCCAAAACAGCATATCAAAATGAAATAGTAAATCCAGTAACAACAAACACAACAGATAATAAAACAGAATACACAGCAAAAATAGGATTAATGTATGTAAGTGATTATGGATTCGCAGCAGCCCCAAGTGCATGGACAGCAAATTTAAACACTTATAATGGCGAAGCCATTAAAAATGTTAATTGGATGTATATGGGGCTTTACGAATGGAT
>URWD01000010.1 GCA_900551525.1 uncultured Mycoplasmatota bacterium | reverse complement strand
GTCCAAAATGAACTCCAGCTTCTAATAAATAACTCATAGAAACTACTGCCATAAATTATTCCCTCCTTCGTTTTCAACTTCTTGATACTTCAACTTAACCCAACACCTCTTCGGCACTCGATGGCTTAATCCATATCAATGTTTAATATTTGCATTTACAGCACTTAAAATTCTACCAAAAATATGGGAATTTTACAAGTACTTTTAGTTAAATTATATGTTTTTTTGCTAATTTTATCATTTAAAAGAAAAAAATTTATATTGTATAAACAATATTTATATGTTATACTACAAACATTGCTACTAGGGGCAAATAAATTTAACAGATAAAAAATAACAAGTACAGTATTACCTAGATAATTATAGTCTAAAACATGTAATACTTAGAAAGTGTTATTTTTACTATGATAGAAAATAATAAACTAATTAAATTTAGTGTCTCAAGAAAAGAAGAAATATTACAAAGGAAAAACAATGTTATTTGCAAAGATAGCGAAGAACTTGAAGAAATAATAAGAAGGTCTTTTAATCAAAAAGATGAAAATGACAATTTTTATATTGGGCTTCTGCCTAAATATTGTATAGAAAACATTAGCAAAACTTTAACAAACATCAAAAAAAATAAAATTAATGAAGTTATTAATTCTAAAATCCAATATGCATTAGCTATTAGTCAATCTGATATTAGGCACATAAAAAAAGATAGCATGACAATAGATGATTGCGTAGATTATATCCTGACAGCTCCAGAAGTTGTTAAAAACTTTGACGTTGTATCTTTTTGTAAATGTCAAGGAAAGAATGCTCTAAGATTTAAAAAAACAATCAATGGAATTACTTATATCACTTTAATAATAATTTCAAATAGACATAAAACTTTTAACATAAGAACAGCATTTATGCTAAAAAAAGATTTTGAAGCAAAAAAAAGAAATCTTATCTCCAAACTTTGCTGAATCCAGCTAAATAGCCAGCCGCAAAGGACACGCCCGAAGCGAATGAAGCATCGATTTCTTTTATAACAAGATATTACCATACTTTATAATTTATGTCAATTGTTTTGCTTTTAAAAATTGCTTTTTTAAGTAAAAAAAGAAATCTTATCTCCAAACTTTGCTGAAACAAGACTATAAAAGCCAGCCGCAAAGACACGTCCGAAACGAATGGGGCAAAAGATTTCTTAACTACACTTTAATACAAATTACTTATTTTTTAAAGCGTCTTTTATTAAAATATCCAATAATTTTTTATAAGATATACCTGCTGCTTCTGCAAGTTTGGGATACATACTTATATCTGTAAAACCAGGCATTGTATTTATCTCATTTATAATTATTTTATTTGTTTTATTTTCTAAAAAGAAGTCTACTCTAGCTAAGCCTTTGCAATTAGTAGCTCTAAATGCAAGTTCTGCTATGTCTTTAATATTCTTTTTTATTTCTTTTGGAATATTTGCAGGTATTACTGTTTTAGATTCTTCATTTTGATATTTTGCATCATAATCATAGAACTCTTCAGCAGATAAAACTTCTCCAACCTCTAGAGATTTATCACATAAAACGGCACACTCAAGTTCTCTTCCTTTTATTTCTTTTTCAATTAAGACTTCACTGTCATATTTTAAAGCTTCAAATAGAGCTTTTTTTAATGATTTTCCGTTCTTTACTTTAGTAACTCCAACTGATGAACCAAATCTAGATGGTTTAATAAATACTGGATAATTTAACTTTTCATTTATTAGTTTATCTATATCTTTAATATTTACCTTTTTTACTAATTTCAAATCATCATAATAATATAAATCTTTATTTTCTTTAATAATAGTAATATCCGGAGATACATCTGATACTTTTTTTAAAATTGCTTTTGTATAAATTTTATCCATACAAACACTACTTGCTAAAATATTACATCCAACATAAGGAATACCAAGAACTTCTAGAAAACCTTGAATACTACCATCTTCCCCCATTTTGCCATGCATAACAGGAAATACACAATCTAGCTTCTTTAAAAATTCAAATACATTCTTAACTGGTTTTGTTTTCTTTGGAAGTTCTCCAAACTTTTCTATTTGAAAATTTTCGCAAGTGTACCAATTATTGTTCTTATCTAAGTAAATTGGAATAACTTCATATTTTTTCTTATCCAAATTATTTATAACATTATAGCCACTTACGACTGATACTTCATGTTCTGTCGATGAAGAACCAAATATAACACCTAATTTCATTAATCCTCCTTATTTAATAGAATCCACTATTTCTTTGAAATTCATGGAATTACTAGCTTTAACTAAGATATTATCTTCTTGTTTCTTTATAGTATTTATAAATTCTATCGCTGTTTTATTATCTTTAAAATGATAACTATTTTCTTTATTATATCCAGCTTCTATAGCACCTTCATTAATATATGATGCTTCATCTCCAACAGTTACTAAAATATCTATTTTTTCATTTTTTACAACAATACCTATTTTTTTATGTAAATCTTCTGAATAACTACCAAGTTCTTTCATTGTTCCAAGTACTGCTATACTTCTACCTGATAATGAACCAAGATATTTAATAGCATAACTCATAGAATCAAAATTAGCGTTGTATGAGTCATCTATAATTGTATATCCATTCGTAGTTATCAAACTCATTCTATTACTACTTAATTCAAAATTAAGTATTCCATCTTTAATTTCTTCATCAGAAACATTAAATTCTTTACCTGTTGCTACACCCGCTAGGGCATTGTAGATAAAATGTTCTCCTCCAACAGGTACTTTATAAATAACATTATTACATGAAAATGTTGAACTCCATTCATTTTTTTCAATAATATTAGCCATGTAATCAGATTTATTATATATACCAATTGTTATTATGTGATATTTATCTTTATTTTCTAAATACCATTTATGTAATAAATCGTTATCATTATTGATAATAAGCACTCCGTTTGGATTTAATCCTTCAAGTATTTCTAACTTTGCTTTTAAAATATTTTCTCTACTTCCTAGATTACCTATATGAGCAGTACCTACATTAGTAATAATGGCTACATCAGGTTTGGCAATACTTGTAAGATAAGATATTTCTCCGAGATGATTCATTCCCATTTCTAGTACCAATACTTCATTGTCCTCTTCAAGTGATAAAATAGTAAGTGGTAAACCGAGATGATTATTTTGATTACCAATTGTTTTATGAGCTTTATACTTTTCTTTTAAAATACTATATATTACATCTTTAGTACTTGTTTTTCCTGCTGAACCAGTAATGGCAACAACTGGACTATAAAATAAACTTCTTTTGTACTTAGCTAAGTCACCTAAAGCTTTAATTGTGTTTTCTACTACTATTATAGATTTATTATTTTTAACTAAATAGTCATTTATCTCATCTGTCATTTCAAAGTTATCTAGTATAACTAAACTTGCTCCTTTTTCAAAAGCATCCATAAAAAATTTATTTCCATCATTTTTTTCACCTTTAATACCAATATAACAATCGTTTTTTTCAATTTTTCTAGTATCTATAGTAATTTTATTAATATTAGTATTAATTTCATTAAAAAGAGATAGATATTTAAGTGTTTTATAAATATCTAATGTTTTCATATTTTCACTTCCCTCACTCTTTCATTATACATTATTTAAATAGTTTTGTATATACTTCATTGAAGCTACTAACAGGAATTATTTCCATGTTATCTGTAATTTCTTTAGGTACATCCTTTAAATCTTCACTATTACTTTTAGGCATAAACACTACTTTGATATTTTTATTATATGCAGCAACTAACTTTTCTTTGAGTCCTCCAATTTTTAGAATGTTTCCATTCAAGGATACTTCACCTGTAAAAGCATAATTACTAGGTACTTTTTCTCCTTCTTTTACACTGCATAAACCTACAGCAATGGCAAGTCCTGCAGATGGTCCATCTTTTTTACTTGATGCATCTAAAAAATGAATATGTAAATCTTCATTATGAAAATTATACTTATATTTACTCTTAAGCATACTTAATACTACTTCTATACTTTCTTTTAGAATATTTCCTGTATTGCCTGTAATTGTTAATTTGTCACTACCTTTACATGTTAAAACTTCTAATTTAGATAAACTTCCACCAAAACCTGATACCGCTAAAGTATTTATAGTACCTATTTCATTTATTTCTTCTTCTGCACTTTTATATTTTGGACTTCCAAGTAATCTTACTACTCTTTCTTCATTTAAAACCTTAACATTATTGATAGTTATTTTTCTAGCAAGAGATGATAAAACTCGTTCTAAATCTCTAACTCCAGCTTCAGAAGTATAATTATTTATTATAAAACATAATAGTTCATCACTAAATTTAATTTTGCTATCATATACCATATTATCAAGTAATATTTTAGGAAGCATATAGTTTTTAGCTATATCTTTCTTTTCAAAAACTGTATAACTACTTAAATTTATAACTTCTACTCTATCTAAGATGGCTGTTGGTATATTTTCGGCATTATTTGCTGTTAATATAAATAAAATATTACTTAAATCAAATGGTTCTTCAATATAGTTATCTGTAAATATTTTATTTTGATTTGGGTCTAGGATTTCTAAAAGTGTTGCTGCTGGATCACCTTTATAATCTTTAACCATTTTATCAACTTCATCAATTAATATTACGGGATTATTACTTCCACATTTATAAAGTCCTTGAATTATTTTACCTGGAGCTGATGCTAAATATGTTCTTCTTGTACCAATAAGTTCTGTTGAATCATTTAAACCACCAACACTTATTTTGTAAAAATCCCTATTTAAGGCTTTGGCAATTGACATAGCTATAGTTGTTTTACCTACTCCTGGAGGACCTACTAAACATATAATCGGACTTGTAATATTACGATTTAAATTTTTTATAGCTATATATTCACTGATTCTAGTTTTAATTTCATCCATGCCAAAATGAGATTTATCAAGTTCTTTATATACTTGATCAAAATTAGCAGTTTCTTTTTTAGATTTATTCCATGGTAAATTTATAATCCAGTCTAAATAATTATGCATTACACTTACTTCAGGACTTGCTTCATTCATTATTTCATATTTATCTATTTCATGACTTATGTGTTCCTTTATTTTTTTATCTATTTTTAGCTTTTCTAATGCTTTTTTGTATTCTAAAACTTCCTCATTTTTCCATGAATCTTCCCCGAGTTCTTGTTTTAAAACTTTCATTTTTTCTTTTAAAATATATTCTCTTTGGTCATTTTGAAATGACTCATCAACTTTTTCTTCAAGTTCATTATCAATTTCTGCAACTTTTATTTCTTCATACATATCTTTAATTAAAGATTTGGCTCTTTTTATAGGATTAATTTCTTCCATATATTCAAGCTTTTTAGTTATATTAAATGGTAAAAATGATGTAATAGCATCTGTTATTTTGTTTAAATCTTTATTACTTGATACAAAAGTTAATATATCATTAGATACTGTTTTAGATACATTTATATATTCTTTTAAGACACTTACTAATTTTTTTAATATAGCATTTTCTTCTTCAGGCACTAAAGATGGTAAGTCTATATACATTACTTCACTATATAAAATGTCACTATTTACTTCTTGAAAATATTTACTAACTGCTACTCTACGTAGACCTCTTAATTTCACTTCGATAACACCTTCATTATCAAGTTTATTCTTTATCCTTGCAATAACACCAACTTTAGGTAAATCTTGAGCTGTAGGTTCTTCTTCTAAAGCATCTGTCGGAGCTATAACAAGAATTTCTCCTTTAAAATTACTACTTGATTCATTAATGGCTTTACCACTTATTACATTTTTAAGTTCAAGTTTTATCTCTTGATTAGGAAGTATCACTAAATTCTTAAGTAAGATGACGGGAATATTAAATGTCATAAAACACCTCCTAAACTTAAATGTTATTATAACCAACTAAAGTAAATTTGTAAAGTAAAATCACAACATTTTTTTTATTTCATAAGATACTAATGAACGAAAAAGGAGCGAATATGATTAATTGGTATATTAATTTAAATTACCCATGGCAGGCACTTATTGCTACAATGTTTACTTGGGCTATTACTTCACTGGGATCAGCTGTTGTATTTTTCTTTAAAAAGGTAAATAAAAACACAATGGATGCGATGCTTGCTTTATCTGCAGGTGTTATGCTAGCTGCTACATTTTGGAGTCTTTTATCTCCAGCAATTGAAATGGCAAATTCTCTAAAATTAATCTCTTGGTTAGTTGTATCTTTTGGAGTTTTACTGGGAGGATTACTTTTATTTGTCGGGGATAAAATATTTGATAAACTTACAACAAAAAAAGAAAACTCAAGTAGTTTAAAAAGAAGTTTAATGCTTATTTTCTCAATTACCTTACACAATATTCCTGAAGGTATGGCTATCGGGGTGGCCTTTGGCTCTGTTGCATACAATTTAGATGGAGCAACACTTGCAGCAGCAGTTATGCTTGCAATTGGTATTGGCATTCAAAATTTTCCAGAAGGTTCTGCTGTATCACTACCATTAAGACGTGAAGGAATGAGTACCGCTGGAGCATTTTTCTTCGGAGTTTTAAGTGGAATTGTCGAACCAATTTCAGCTGTAATCGGAGCAATACTTGTTATGAAAGTTCAAATATTACTTCCAATTTTACTTGCATTTGCGGGTGGCGCTATGATATATGTTGTGGTTCAAGAACTAATACCTGAAAGTCAAACAAATGAAAAAAAAGACCTCATGGCCCTATTTACAATATTTGGATTCTTAATCATGATGATATTTGATGTCGCGCTTGGATAATATACTAAAAGCTAGGGATTGCCTAGCTTTTAACACTCTTGATAACCCTTCATATATATGATATCCATTTTTTATAAATATCGATAGTTTTAGTTTATAATTCTAACAAAAATTTATTTTCATTTATTAGATCATATGCAGGCTTTAGTATTAAATCATACCTTTTATTAAGTATTGTCTTATAAAATTTTTTTCTTAAATCAGAAATACAGGGAATTTCATCTATTAAATTTTCTATTTTATTCATATCTATCTTGGGAAATATATCAAATAAAGCTTTACTACAATCATTACTTTCAAAAGAATTAATATAAAAGTACGGATTTATTTTAATTTTTCTTTTTAATGCAGAGTTAGGAAAAACAAATACTCTTTTTTCTATTTCATTTTCATCATTTAAAATGTTATTTATTTTTTCATCTTCTAATTTTGGATATAAACAAGATGCGCAGTCAAATATTGGTGCTATTTCAACTTTATTAGTATCATTATTTATTAGAAAGCCCCAGTTGCCATTATGACGGTCAAAATTTCCTACGAAAAAGTCAACTATAAACATTTGCCAAAAGAACTTTTTTAAAATATCCTTATTATATAAAGTTTGTTCATCAATTACTGTTAACACATCAGATAAATCTGTTCCAAAACCCAGTTTACTACTACTTATAATTGAATTTTTTAAAGAAGCAAAATCGTAAAACTTTTTATTGGGCTCAGTAAAATCTTTACAAGCTACTACTAAATGGTCTTTTTCACTGAAATATGTTCCTAGTAAAGTTTCTTGAGTTTTAAACCCTAATAGACTAAAAATATGGCAAGCTATATACTCACTTATTACACTACTTGTATATTGTCCTTTACAATCTTTTGATGAAAATTTAAGTAAATATTTTTGATTATTATATAATATTCCTATCTTAGAACCATTGGATCCACCATATAACTTTGTATTTAATCTTGTACAGTTTGAAAAGTCAATTAAAGCCATAAATAAACACCTCACGATAAATATATCATAAAGTGTTTATTTTAGCAACATTATTCTTCATTTTCATATAAAGTTTTATATATTTCATTTTTTCTAAGTAATGATTTATGAGTTCCTTCATCAACTACCTGTCCATCATCTATTAGATAAATAATATCAGCATCAATTATAGTTGATAATCTATGGGCTACGATTATAATTGTATGGTCTTTAACTAAATTGTCAATTGCTTTTTTTATCTTAGCTTGATTTTCATTATCTAAAGCACTTGTTGCTTCATCAAACAAAATTATTTTACTATCCTTAAGTAATGCTCTGGCAATAGCAAGTCTTTGTTTTTGGCCACCAGATAGATTAATGCCACCTTCACCAATCATGGTGTCATACTTTTTAGGAAGGCTCATAATGTAATCATCTATTTCAGCAAGCTTACACGCATTTCTAATTTTCTTTAATGACATATATGGGTCAATTATTTTTAAGTTTTCGAGTATTGTTTTATTAAATATAAATGGTTCTTGACGTATTATAGCAATATTTTGTCTTAATGCATCTTCAGTAAAATCTTCAATTGGTAAGTCATCAATTAATATAACACCACTATCAACATCAAAATATCTTAAAAGCAAATTAAATATACTAGTTTTCCCTTGCCCACTTTTACCAACAATGGCTATCTTTTTACCTGTTGGTATTTTTATATTAAATTCTTTAAATATTTCTTTTTCTTCATTTGGATACTTAAATGTTACATTTTTAAATTCTATATTTCCTTCAATATCAGTTCTTGTAACGGTTCCAAAAGTTTCATCTTTATATAGTTTATTATCTAAAATTTCATTTATTCTTTCCATTGAAACTTTCATTTTTTGATAACTCGAAGATAAATTTGTCATAAGTTCTATAGTGTTCATAAATCTATAAACATAATAAGTCATGGCCATGAAAAAGGCAAAAGTGCCAGTTCCATTTATGATAAGTAAAATACATGTTGCAAAGATAACAAACTCTAAAATTGTATTCAAATTATAAACCCAAGCATTATAGTTTTTCTCTGTAATCATTTGCTTATTTATTTTAAAGTATGTATTTCTTACTAGATTTTTAAAATTATTATTCATACTCTTTCTAATACCTAAGGCTCTAATTTCTCTGATACCCCGAATATTTTCTGAAACATTTGCTACTGCTTCATCTTTTTGTTTATTTATTTCTTTTTGACTTTCTTTTATACTTGGTAAATATTTATTAGACAAAAGATAAAATAATACTAAATATATGATAACTTCAAAAGCAACTAAAGTAGAGTTAAAGCAAATATAGATAAAAACTATTAAAGAAGTAAATAAAGATATAGCAATTCTTAAAACTTGCCTAAATGAATCAGATATTGTTGATGCATCACTTGTTATGCGATTTATAAATTCTCCGCTTGATTTTTCTTCGAAAGCTCTGGCTGGTAACATTCCTACCTTTTCATAAACCGCTAAACCTATTTTTTCCATCATGTTGTTTGCACATTTTTCCATGTAAATCTTACCATATCTATCAAATATAAGATTATCAATTAAGTTTATGACAAAGATTAAAAATAAAATGGCTATGGCTATAGCAAAAGAACTGTTACTTGCTTTATCTATCGCAAGTCCAATTAAATATCCATATAATGTTCCCACTAAAGCTGTTGCTAAAAGCAGAAAAAAAGATTTAATAAAAAGTCTTTTTTCACCTTTAAAATACTTTTTAAAAAATCTTATCATATCTTTAAACTTCATAACTATTCACCCTTTTTAATCTTTTGTTTTAGATCAAATAATATATTAAGTGCTTCCATTGGTGTTGTATTTAAAACATCTATTTTATCTATTGTTTCTTTTATTATATCATCTTTTTTAACATTTGGTTCAAAATTCATTGCAAGTTGAACTTTTTCTTCAGGATTTTTCTTTTTAGAATTACTTTCATATTCACTTAATATTTCTTCTGCTCTATCTAATAATTCATCAGGCATCTTAGCAAGTCTTGCAACGTGAATACCATAACTTTTGTCAACTGCACCATTTTTAACTTTGTGTAAGAATGTTATTTGATTACCATTTTCTACAGCGCTAACATGGACATTTTTAATATTTTTAAACTTTTTATCAAGTCTAGTTAATTCATGATAATGGGTTGAAAACAATGTAAAAGCCCCGATATTTTCACTAATATATTCAAGGATTGCTTGGGCCAAACTCATTCCATCATACGTTGCTGTACCACGACCTAATTCATCAAATAAAATTAAACTATTTTCTGTTGCGCCATCAATAGCATTTCTAGCTTCTTTCATTTCAACCATAAACGTTGACTCACCACTTACTAAATCATCTGATGCTCCGATACGCGTAAATATCTTATCAATGATTGGAAGTGTTGCAGCTTCACATGGAACAAAAGAACCCATCTGAGCCATAATTACTATAATTGCTAGTTGTCTCATAAATGTTGATTTACCACTCATGTTTGGTCCTGTTATAAGTAAAGTGTTTATGCCATTATCCATTACACAATCATTTGGTACATATTCAGATTTACTTACAACTTCTACTACTGGATGTCTACCATTTTTAATATCTATTATATGGTCATTTGTAAGTATTGGTCTTACTAAACTATATTCTTCACTACAAACAGAAAGTGATGTTAATGCATCTATTTCACTTAAAGCATCAGCTGTTTTATTTAAAGCTGGTACTTCTTTTTTAACTATTTCCTTTATATCACAAAATAATTTATATTCTAAATCAATAATGTTTTCTTCAGCATTAAGTATCATACTTTCTTTTTCTTTTAAGGCTGGTGAGATATATCTTTCACAGTTAGTAAGGGTTTGCCTTCTTTCCCAATGATATTCTTCTTTTACTAAATTTTTACTACCATTTGGTATTTCAATAAAATAACCAAATACTTTATTAAATCCAACTTTTAAGCTTTTTATACCAGTTTCTTCTTTTACTTTGGCTTCGAATGCTGCCACAAAGTCTTTTCCCCCACTACGAATTTCTCTTAGTTCATCAAGTTCACTATTAAATCCAGTTTTTATCATATAACCTTCTTTAATAGATATTGGTGGTTCTTCTACTAAAGATTTTTCTAAAAGTTCAAATATCTTTTCATGAGTATCAATATCATAATCAAATCCAAGTTTTTCTGTTATTTTCTTTATTTCAGGTAAAACACCAATACTCTTTTTTAACTGTATTAAATCTCTGGCATTTAATGAACCATTTATTACTTTACCAGATAATCTTTCAATATCATAAACTTCATATAATAGATTTTTTAATTCATCTTTTAATATAAATTCATTATTTAACTTTTCTATTTTATCGTATCTAGCATTAATAGCATCTTTGTTTTTTAAAGGATTTAACATCCAACTTTTAAGTTTACGACTTCCCATGGCAGTTTTACATTTATCTAAAAGCCATATGAGAGAATATGTTCTTTCTTTAAGTCTAAGAGTTTCCACAAGTTCTAGATTACGAATACTATGAATATCCATTTCAAGATAATCATTTTTCTTAATATAGTTTATTTTATTAATATGGCTTAAATCCTTAAGTTGACGATGGTCAAGATAATAGAATAAATGAGCAACACCACTTTTAACTCGAGCATCACTTATTGTGCTAAATAAATATTCATATTTATCCCACAAGAACTCATGACTTATTGTAACCTCAATATTATATGTATTTTTAAGTAAATCAATTAAAGCAGTATTTAAATTATCTACAAAAATGACTTCTTTTAAATTAAGTCCAAGTATTTCATTAATTAATGTTTCTTCATTGTTTTCTATAGACATACTTGCAAGATATCCAGTTGAAATATCAAGAATGGTTAATAAAATACTATCATTAAAAAATAATATACTTGCTATATATGATGCATCTTTATCATTTAAAAGGTCATTGTCAGCAATTGTTCCTTTACTAATTACATCAACTATTCCTCTTTTAACCATACCTTTAGTTGCTTTTGGGTCTTCAAGTTGTTCGCATATTGCTACTCTATAACCTTTATTTACTAACTTTTCTATATATGGCTTAACATTATTATGAGGAACACCACACATTGGTACTCTTTCTTCAAGCCCTGCTACTCTACCTGTTAAAGTAAGCTCTAGTTCACGCGATGCAATTAAGGCATCATCAAAAAACATTTCATAAAAGTCACCAAGACGATAAAAAACAAGTTCTTCTTTATACTGGTCTTTAATTTCCATGTATTGAGCCATCATTGGACTTAATTTTGTTCTATCTACTTCACTTAATTTCATACTTAAAACCTCTGTCAAAATATTATAACACAAGCCTAATTTTTTTTAAAGAAAAAACACACAAAAATTCTTAAGAAATTTGGCATATATATGCCATTATGATATCATTTTGATAGGTAAAAACTAACAGACTATACAAAATATTTTTAAAATATAAATACAATTTATATTCAAATTCAAAAAAGCATCTGCCACTAGGCAAATGTCGCTTAACCATGTTTAGATAGACATTAAAGTTTCCACCTAATAATAACTTATCCTCACATAAGAGGAATAAAGAAGAGAGTTTATATAACAAAACTTTTTCAACTGCATATGCATCATAATAATGTTAATAATTTATCTCATCTTTCACTTGTATTATAACAATTTTTGTTATTGCTCGTCAAGCTAAAATGATGCTATTTTTTCGAAGAAAATATTTAATAAAAGTTTGCAATAAATGCTTGATTATCATGAGTATATTTGTTATAGTAATTATCATGGAACATGAAGTATCCGGATGCCTACCTTCTTTCAGGGGCTTTGGGCTTATTGAGGGGAGGAATGCATATGAAGAAAAGAGTTTATATAATTAAATTTCTTAACAGATTATGTATTATAATATTACTAATAGTCTTAATGCTATTAGTAATAAAAATAGACATCTGCCACTAGGCAAATGTCTTCTTATCTAACTAGGTAGACATTCGAGATACCGAATGTTCCTTTTTTTATTATATGAAGATTTCTCTTCATGTATTCATTATACTAAAATTTAATTAATAAATCAATAGGTTAATCTCTATTATTTTTACCATATAAACAGCCACAATAATCTTGACGATATAAATTATATTTTTTAGCTAGTTCAACACTTTTCTTATAACCATCTTTTTTCTTAAAATCACTAAATAGATATTTTACATTATATTTATCTCCGATAATGCCACCTAAAATATTTATTTGTTTACTATTTTTATGTGGACTTACAGTAAGTGTTGTGCCAAAATATTCAAAGTTTAATTCTTTAGCTTTTCTAGCAGTATAATCAAGTCTTACTCTAAAGCATACTGGACATCTAGCTTTACCTTCTCTTTCATTTTCTAGTCCTTTAACATTTTCATGAAATACTTCATTTTCATAATCACAATCTAAAAACTTGATATTATCATGTTTAAATTCATTAATAAATCTTATTTGTTCATTTTTTCTTTTTAAATACTCTTCGAAAGGTTCAATATTTGGATTATAATATAATACTGTAATATTAAAATATGGTGCTAAATAAGTTAAAACCTCCGTAGAACATGGTCCACAACAACTATGAAGAAGTAAATTTGGTTTATAATCTAAACTTTTAATTAAATTATCTAATTCATTCTGATAATTCATTTTGCATCTCTTCCTTTTTTTTAAGTAATTCGAACGTTTGAAATACAATACCATTATTACTAGAACTATCTAAATTAAGAACTCCTTTTTCATTTTCATTAAGGGTTGCATAAATTTCTTCATACTTATTTAAATTATTTATATTTGCTAAATTAATATAAACATAATTACCATCATTCATTCTAAGTAAAAATCTATTCTTATCTATAACTTTTTCATTTTTTATATCTGGCGAGTACTCTATTTCACTTACTTTATATAGAATATCTTTGTTTATTCCACTTAATTTTTTTATTAAGCTTTCTTCAATATCACTTGGGACATAATTAACAAGTGTTGGAATACCTAAAGTAGTATCAAGTGTAGTTGCTTTCTTATTATTTTCAAAAACATAAGTCTTATCTAAAACTCTATAATATAATACTACAAGCTCTTTAATAGTTATCACAACTTTACCATTTAGATGTTTACTAATTTTAACACTTTCTATCATTGGTAATTCTTCTAGATTTTTCTTAAGTTTACTACTACTTAAAGCAAAAAGTTTTGTTTTATCAGTAATATTTGCATTATTTATTACTTTTTCATCACTAATTAAGGTATTTCCTTTAACTTCAACTAATTTAACTGGCAAATTAAAGCAATAATAAAAAGCCATTATAAATAAATATAATGTAAGAAGGACTACTAAAAGTCCTTTTTTATTTAGCTTTTTCTTGACTTTTTTTGCCATAGTTTATCACCACTTTACTATTTCTTGTTCTAATTCTAAATCTATACCTTTTTCTTTCTTTACTTTTTCTTTAACAATTTCTATTAACGATATTATATCACTACTTGTGGCATTATCCAAGTTAATTATAAAGTTGGCGTGTTTCTCACTTATTTGAGCCCCACCTACTTTATAACCTTTAAGACCGCACTCATCAATTAATTTACCAGCTGAGAGGCCTTCAGGATTTTTGAAAACTGAACCTGCAGATGGATATTCTAAAGGCTGACTATTTTTTCTTTTTTCTAGGTTTTCATTTATTATTTTCCATGCTTTTTTTGTATCGCCTTTTTCTGATTTAAATACTCCGCCGAAAATTATGTCATTATTTTCTTTAAATGATGTATGTCTATAACTATGCTCAATATTATATGCATTTATTAATTTTACATCATTATCTTGAAGCACCAACACCGATACTAAATCATCAAATATTTCACTACCATTTGCTCCGGCATTACCACGAATTGCACCACCTACTGTGCCAGGAATACCATAAAGATTTGCTAAATTTGTATAGCCTTCATCAATTGTTTTTTTTATAAAACTATTTAAATTATATCCAGCACACACAAAAGTTATATCATCTTTTATTTCTAAATCTTTTAATGCTAATTTAATGATAGCACCATCAAAATTTTCATCTGGAAGTATAACATTGGAACCTCCCCCTAAGATGTAATATTTTATATTTTTATTATTCAAGTTTTTAAGCAAATCTTTTAGTTCTTCCACATTTTCAGGTTCATACATAAACCTAGCCATAGTATTTATTTTATAGGTATTATATTGTTTTAAATTAGCATTTTCTATATATTTCATTTTAACAAACCCTTTATTTCATCATATATAATAGTTGATGCTGCTTTTACATTTAATCTTTCTAGATTTTTTTTCATTTCATTATATTTTTTTTCATTATATACTAGTTCATTTATCATAACTTGAATTATACTTGGGTCTAAATTTTTTTCTTCTAAAATTTCAGATACTTTCATATTTACTAAATCTAAAGCATTATAGTATTGATGATTATTGGCAACATATGGACTAGGCACTAAAATACTTGGAATTTTTAAAGCAAGTATCTCAGAAATAGTTGATGCACCAGCTCTAGAAATAACTAAATAAGCATCTTTCATAATACTAGCTAAATTATTATAATATGGAACTACTTTTACATTTTGAGAAAACTCTGTATCTTTCATAAAATCATCATAATATGACTTACCTGTTATATATAAAACTTTGTATTTTTCTTTATCAATCATGCTTAAGTAAGCTTTAAATTTTTCATTAAATGTATTACTGCCTAGAGAACCTGCCACAATAATGATTAATTTATCGCTTGGCTTAAATCCTAAACTAACCTTAGATGTTTTTTGAATATCTAAAGCACTTTCACCACATGGATTTCCTGTATAAACAACTTTTTTTGCTTTTTTGAAATAATTTTCGCTATTTTTAAAAGATATTCCCACTAAATCTACATTTTTTGATAAAGCAACATTAGATTTACCAGGTATGCTATTTTGTTCATGAATAAATGTTTTTATTCCAAGGCTTTGTGCAGCCTTAATAACTGGATAAGTTACATAACCACCACAACCAATTACAATGTCTGGCTTAAACTCTTTCATGATACTAATGCATTTATTAAATGCTTTTCTTATTAAAAATATATTTTTAAAATCTCTCATTAAGTCGGTTTTACTAAAGCCATATATTTCTAAAGCTTCATACTTTATTCCCATCTCAGGAACAATATCTTTTTCCATTCTATTGTGTGTTCCAATATATAAAACTTCTAAATTTTTTTCTTTTTCTTGAAACTTCTTTATAATAGCTAAAGCTGGGTAAATATGTCCCCCAGTACCACCTGCTGATACAATTATTTTCATACACAAACCACCTACTACAATTATACACTAATTTTATTCATTTTTATCACTTATTTTGTCATTTTTATATCATCAACTATATATTTTACATTTTTATTTACTTTAATTGTACCATATATGATAACCTCAATACCTCTTTTCTCAAAATTATTAATTATATTATTTGTGGCTACCCCATCAAGTAAACATATAAAATCTAAGTTATAATCAGCATCACTATTTAATATATAATTAAGTACACCATATTTATATTTATTATCTAAATCCCTTAAACTTTCAATTACTTTTGTATTAAAGGACATTATATAATAATTTTTTTGATATTTATTAAGTAATCTAAGTAATCTTTTCTTATCAATATCATTTTCTTTAATTTCAAGAAGCAACAGTTTATCTGTATTTATTTTAAGTAAATCTTCAAGTAATAAAATATCTTGCATATCTTTAAAATATGTATTTTTTACTAAATTACCTTTATATAAAATATTATGATAAACTATAAATTTCTTATCTAAAGTTGTTCTAATATCACACTCTATACCTATATATTTTTCACTATTTAAGCCATTCAACAGAGCTTCATATGAATTATCTTTAATCGTTTTATTCCATATACCACGATGTGCAATTAAGTTCAAATAAAAAACACCTCTAGTAAAATATACTAAAGGTATTAATTTATAATGATTATTTTATTCTTTTTCTTCTGAGTTCTTTTTCAGTTTTACAATATATTTTTGAAGTTTTTACAATATCTTGCATAAATCTATTTCTATATTCTTCTGATAAGTTTTCTAGTCCATTAATTACTTCTTGATATTTAATAAATTTATAATAATTTTGATAATCCCAGGTTATTTCAAAATATGATGTGTGATATTCATCACATAAATATTCAGCTTTAGTTAAATATAATAGATAGTCTTTAGCTAAATCATCCATTGCATTAAGTTCTATTAATTCTCTAATTAGATTATAACCTTCATCAGGTTCTTGATAAAACTTTGAAACAAACGTTACACAAGCTAATCCTTCAGATTCTTTAATTTGACTAAATCTTTTAACGATAATTTTAAATAGTTCACGTTGTTTTTTTAGTATTTCTTCACTTCTTTTTGTACGTGCTGTGTATGCACTAAGCATCATACTTGTATCATATAATTTTTTGTTGTATTTCATAAAACCTCCATAATAAAAAGCGCATACTTATGCTTCGTATACGCTTACCTTTTTTCTATTTTTACCAAGTCTTTCGTATTTTACAACACCAGTAACTTTAGCAAATAATGTATCATCTTTTCCAATTCCAACATTTGTGCCTGGATAAATTCTAGTTCCTCTTTGACGATAAAGAATTGAACCAGCAGTTACAGTTTCGCCATCTGCTGCTTTAGCACCAAGTCTACGACCAGCTGAATCTCTACCGTTTTTAGTTGAACCTTGAGCTTTAACGTGAGCAAATAATTGGATATTTAACTTCATGAAATTCATTATATTTCCTCCTTAATTATTTTAATATTTTTTTTGTATGTCGATGCAAGTTCTTCAAGCATCATAATCATATTTTCAATTGTTAGTGAAATATTTTTATCATTACTTAATACTTCAATTGTTAGTTTATCAGTCTCTTCCTTATATTTAATGCTATCTTTATCAAACCTTAAACATAAATTGATGCTTGTAATAACAATTGATGACGCTGATGCACAAACTATGTCTTTGCCATAATCATCATACTCAGCATGACCAGTCATTGTAATGATATTATTTTTAATATTAACCTTTATCATTAACCAATTTTCTTAACAACTAACTTAGTGTATGGTTGTCTATGACCTTGAGTCTTACGATATTTTTTCTTAGGTCTGTATTTAAACACTTTAATCTTTTTGTTTTTTCCATGTTTTTCAACAGTACATACAACCTTAGCATCAACATATGGGTTACCAGCTTTACCATCTGCAAATAAAACTTTGTCAAATGTAACATCTGTTCCTACTTCTGCATCTAATTTTTCAACATAAATAGTATCCCCAACAGAAACATAATATTGTTTTCCACCAGTTTCAAATATAGCTTTCATTTCATACCTCCTTATATTTTTTTGAAGTCGCGCCATGAAGGTAACTATAAAGTTTTATAACCTTTTCTGTGCGGTTTTTTAAGAAATTACTTAAAAACATATTAATTTTATCATTAAATACTAGTTTTGTCAAATCTTTCTTGCAGTTTTTTAGCCTCACTTACTATTTTTCCGCTTTCTTTAAAATACTGATATGTATCTATTTTTAAAATATCCAAATTGCCCTTTTTAGTACTTATATATTTAAATTTATACTTTTTTAAATATCTTTCTAATAAAAATTTATTATAGATATATTTATATTCCTTAACTTGCTTATACATTTTATATAGAAATACACCAAGTATTAAGTAGTTATTTAAACTATATTTATAATTAAATAAAGTGTACAAAATAATACTTATAATACTAATAATTATATATAATTTATATGATGTTTTAAATGAAAAAAATTTATTTAATATACTTTTTAAAACTATTGAACCATCCAAAGGTATTATAGGTAGCAAATTAAAAAACATTATACTTAAATTATATTTTAAAAAGATATCATAATCATGAATATTAATAAACTTAACTATGGGAATAAGTAATATTTGCATAAATATCCCTGCTAGAGCAAGTACTATTTCTTTATTAGTTTCAGTATTAATATCTTTTTCTACTTTTGTAATGCCTCCGAAAGGATAAAGAGTTACACTTATAACTTTATATTTAAAAATGAGACACACTAAAACATGACCTAGTTCATGAAATATAATAATTAAACTAATTATTAAGCCTATTCTTATATATCCACATAAAAAGAGTATGAAAAGTAAATATATTGAAGTATAATCAAGCCTGATAATCTTCATATTTTATAAATTCATTATTCTTTTTTATAACTAAATACAATTTATCATCTTTTGTTTCACCAATTAATTTATTTTTTTCAACATAATCATATAGTTTTACAGATACATTAGTTAAATTTCCATACCAAATATCTACGCCATCAACACCTTGAATAATGACAGTTTCTCCATAATCATCCTTTTCTCCCACAAAAACTACTACTCCACTTGTTAAATTATTAATTAAAGTATTACTACTTAGACTAAGCACTTCACCATCTTTATAGCTTTCAATACTTTTATACACTAAATGACCATTCATAACCATTTGATTATTATCATTTTTAGGAAGTACTTCTCCGAATAAATCTTCATACCACCCTTTTATTTTAGTAAAGGGAATGCTTTCTGTTAAAACATGTTCTTTATAAAAAAGCAAATTTTTATCACTTGAATTTGTAAATATTACACTAACTAAAAAGAATATCACTGCTATTAAAAACTTAGAAATAATGGGTTTTATATTTATTTTAGAACTAGTTTTAAATTCATGACCACTTTTTCTTTTTTTAAAAGCTTCAAGATATTCTTCCATTTATATCACCGATATAATTTTATGTCTTTACTATCTTTAATATAACTTATTATAATAAAGACACTATTTATAATAAACATATTAAAAAATATATTTTTAAAGTTAAAAATACTACAAAAAGTAAGATAATATATAAATACTATACTTATATTAAAAACATAGTAATTAATTACATTATAATAATTTATTTTTAAATACTTATGTATTAAATAAACTATACACATAAATATAGTATTTAAAGGAAATGAATGAATTACAAATAAATCTACGAATAAACCCACGGTTAGGTTATAAATAAAACTTCTGGAATTAATATTAGTTAGAAAGAAAAAACTTTTAAAGGGCGTAAAATTATAAATCATGCTATCAATAAATACTTTAATCATGATTTATCCTCCATATGAAAAGATAATCTAAAGTATCTAACCTATTTTCAATATCTACTTCTATTACCTTTTCAATTTCTGTATCATTTAAACTTACTTTTTTTACTTTACCTACATAGATATTATCTGGCAAATTTCCAAGTCCTGATGTATATATTTCATCACCAATACTTATATTTTTATAGTTATTTATACTTGTTACCACTAGTTTTCCATTTTCTAATTTTAAAACACCAACTGCATCATTTATTTTAACAGAAATATTACTTTTCTTATTTGTTATTAAACTTACTACTGAATAATAATCATAAGTTTTACTAATTACTCCGACTAAACCATTATTTGTTAAAACAGCATCACCAACGTTTACATTATTCTTTGTTCCCTTAAATATTGTTAATGTATTACTATATTCATAAACATCTCTATATTTAACACGGCTTACTATGATATCTAAATTATCATCAAACTTTATATCATTTATTTTCTTTATATTATCAAGTTCTTCTTTTAAATGTTTATCATAATTAATAACTATTTTACTAGTGTCTAAATTAGGATTTATAGCAGTTAAAAATCTATTTACTTGACTTGCAAATAAAAATAGTAAAAAAACACCTAATAAAATAATGTAATCTTTATATTTCTTTATCATATTATTAGTATGTCTAAAATTATTTAATATATGATGAAAATAATTTTAAGATGCTGTTATTTACATTATCTATCACTTCTTCTTTATCACTTTTTAGTATTATACTTTCAAATTTACTTATTTTTTCTATTAAATCTTTAGATACTCGAACTTCTTTTAAATAGTAATTTATTTCTTTATTTGTGTATATTACTTCAAGTTTTGTTTTAACATCTTCATGATATGTAAGGGCAATAATAACTCTATAATAATCATTATCTTTATAAACGATAGATGATGCAAAGGTTTTGGAAAACTCAAGAGCATTGTTATAGTCTTTAAAAACACCAGTTTGAAAAATGGTTACTACTTCTTCTTTTTTAGAAATAGCCCTTACCTCTTTGTTTATATCTCGGTAGAAAAGATAAGCTAGAAGTCCACCAATTGCAACAGAAAATAATAAAATCTTTAAATATTTTTTCATTTTTATCACCAATTACATAATAGCACAAACTATTTAAAAAATTTGTCAAAATAAGGAAAGTGTGCTATAATACCAAAGCAAAAGGAGAAATAATAATGACATTATATATATTTCCAGAAGTAAATATGAAAGTTGAAATAGAAAAAAATAAAATATCTGTGTATGATAATTTTACAGAAAAATGTTTTTATCAATTTGAAGGAGTATTTATTTTTAAAGTTTTAGATAATAGTAATTTTATGATATTAGAAAAATGTAATAAAAATGATTTAAAAGGTAATTGTGGTAGACAAAAATTAAGCTTTTTTAGAATAAATGAAAAAGGTTCAAAGTCTGTTAATTCATTTTGTATTAGACCAAATAGTTTAAAATTAAATAAAAGTCTATTATCAAGTAAAGAAATAATTATTCCTGGATTTTATAAAGATTTTATTTATTCATTTGAATTTGGAAAAGTTATTTCAGATTTTTATGATAGAATTTCTTTTGATGAAGAAAAGCAACAATTTTATGTTATGGAAGAAGTACTTACTGATTTTGGGACAATGACTTTACAAGGAGTTCTAGACATTGATGGTTTCTTACTTAATGAAAGTATGTATTCAAAAGAATTAGATAGAGAATTTTACATTGATCCATTTAATAAAGATGGTTCAATATATAGATTAACTGATAAATTTGATAGATTAATGAGAAGAAAAACATATAAAGATTATCTTACAAATTTAGTAAATTACGAAAGAGATTGTTATTTAACTAGAAAAAGAAAAATGACAAAACAAAACTCATCTAGATGATGAGTTTTTATTTTAGCATTACAATTATACATTATATATATTAAAGATTGCTACTAACTTTTGCTGGCGCCACTGCCCCGCCTGCACTAACCGCAGACGCATGAAGGCAATGGCCTAAAGTATTAGTTTATCAAAATCGGGTCGTCGGCGCTGCCACTCCCCGATACATAGGTTATGGCAGATTCAAGATTGAAGGACAGTCTGACGCCAAAGAAGGTGTACACATCGTCGCCCACGCCATAGCTGTTCACGCGACCACCTTCGAACACAAAGAACGCATCACCAGAATAGCCCGCATCACGGGAAATAGTCCAGTCATCAAATCCCATATACATCCAATTTAATGATCTTATTGTTGAATCATTCACACTTCCATCATAATTATATAGTGTTGTTGTCCATGCACTTGGTTCTGCCGCAAATCCATAGTCTGACACATACATTAATCCTATTTTTGCTGTGTATTTTGTTGCATTATCTGTTGTATTTGTCGTTACTGGGCTTACTACTTCATTTTGATATGCTGTTGCCGGTACTACTTGTGATATATTTGCCCATGTATTTCCTCCAACTTTCCATGTTGTTGTTGCTATTTTTTTTGTCCATTCTTCTCCTATATTATTAATGAAATTTGTGTTTAAATTTACTTTATTTAAGTTACTTTCACTCCATGTATTTGTACTTGTTGAGTTATTCCAGTAATATGTATCTATTGTTGTTAAACTTCCTTTATAATATGTTGCATCTGGTGTTTCTGAACCTTGATAATCTCCATCTGTTCCTAGTAATGCACTTGTTGCATAATCATATTTGATTAGTTTTACATTATTTCCAAATACTCCGATTATTCTATATAAGTTATCTGTTGGACATGGACTTGTATTTGTTCCAAAACATACATAGTTATTTGGATTTGCTCCAGAATATCTATAACTATTATCTCCTGCACCATTTGTTAAGCTTGCATCATGATGGTAGATATTAGTAGCTGATGGTATGCTTTTACTTGATAATGTTGTTATACATGTTGCAAGATTCTCTCCGCTACCACAAACATCTGATATCACTTGAGGTATTACTTCCTTTTGTATCATTACTTTTGCACTCATATTTTTTCCTGCATTTGCATTTTGATTTTCATCATAGTTTACAAATGTTATTGTTATATTCCACTTTTCTTCTTTAC
Organism: uncultured Mycoplasmatota bacterium; assembly: GCA_900551525.1. GTDB lineage: Bacteria > Bacillota_I > Bacilli_A > RF39 > UBA660 > Onthocola_B. The sequence continues at coordinate 15,194 of URWD01000010.1, read as the reverse complement.
TTGATGTTGTTGTGATTTCTCTGTTATTAAATAATGTAATAAGACCAGATTTATTTGTTATATCATATCCTGATACTTGCGTTCCATTTGCTCCAGTTACTATGACATGAGTTAATGTACTTATATCTGTTATTTCTGTTCCTGCACTATCTGTTACTGTCATTATTATTTCTGGGGTATTTTCATTTATTGAATATGTAAATGTATTATCTTCTATATTCAAATATAAATAGTAATGTTCTGTTGCTGTGTTTGTCTTATTATTTGCTGTAAGGGTTGCACTTGCATATGTACTTCCTGTTTGATTTCCTTTTCCACTTGCAAAATTATCTTGATTTATACTAAAAGATATTGCATTTCCATTTGAAAATGTAAATGTGTCTACAGTATTTGCATTAACTTTGATATCTGCTGCTGCTGGATCACCTACTTGGGCATTAAAATATGCATATGTTGCAGTTATTATTGTTAAAGCTAGTGCTACAATTGCCACTACACTTACTATTTTTGTCTTTTTACTTTCCATAAACTAACCTCATCTTTTAACAATATCACTCACGATATTTTTATTTTATATTACTATTTTAGCCTAAAAAAAAAAAAAAAAAGCAACATATTCACTTTTTATTATCAGTTTACAGTCACTTTTTTTATAAGAATAATTTTTAGTTTATTTTTTTAGCTATCATTGACTCTGCACTATCCATGGCACTTATTACTTTTTTGCCAGCTTTCTTCATTGCTTTTTTATCATTCATTAAATAAATACCACCAGCAACACCTGCCATAGTGCCAACTACCATCATAGCTTTAAACATGTTTTTCATTTTTCCACCTCTACAGGTAGTATGTCCAAATTTAACTATTATATACCATAGTAATTTGTTCTTTTAAACTTGTTTTTCTTCCAGAAGAATAATTATTGCCAACTGCTCTTTGGAAAGCCATGGCATCTCCTACTAAAGTAAGGCTCTTTTTAGCTCTACTTACACCAGTATAAATAAGTTTATTATAAAGCATTTTGTAATAACTTTTTGATATTGGCATTAAAACATGAGTAAATTCACTACCTTGACTCTTATGAATAGATATAGCATAGGCATGTTTTATTTGTTTTAAATCCTTTTTATCATATTCTACTCTATTACCATCAAAATTAATTATTATTTTATTGCCATTTATACTTTCTATAAAACCAATATCACCATTAAAAACATTATTATCTAAGTCATTAACTAGTTGCAAAACTTTATCTTTCTCACGATAAATATATTCACCATAAATAACTTCTTCTTTTTTTCTATCTGGTGGGTTATATATTTCTTGCAAAGTACTATTTAAAGCATCTATTCCAGCTTCTCCCTTATACATCGGTGCTAAAACTTGAACACTTCTTTCATCTAAACCTTTTTCAAGAGAGATATCAGTTATTTGTTTTATTGCACTTTTTATATTACTAGAATCTACTTGGACAAAGTTATAATCATCTTTTTTAGTTAGAAATTCTTCACTTAAATCATTACTTTTTATTTCTTTAGCTAAAAATGGTATATAGGAATTATCACTTTGACGATAAATTTGATTAAGTGGTACATAATTAAAGAAATCACTATCAATTAAGTCATTTAAAACAAGTCCTGGACCCACACTTGGAAGTTGGAATGTATCCCCGACTAGTATTAGTTTAACATTTGAGCTAATGCCATTAAGTAAAGCATTAAATAAATCAACATCAATCATACTAACTTCATCTACGATAATGAGCTTATGATGAGTTTTATTATATTCGTTATATACAAATTCATTACTATCCTTATACCATTTTAAATATCTATGAATTGTATATGCTGGAATCCCTGTTGATGAATTCATCTTTTTAGCAGCTCTTCCAGTCGGAGCTAAAAGTGCTATAGTTTCCATTATATCTGCTGGTCCTAATTTTTCTTTTTCTATATATAGTTTAACTATGGCATTAATGATAGTTGTTTTACCAGTTCCAGGTCCCCCGGATATAATTGTTATATTATTATTTAAAGCACTTTTTATAGCTTTTTCTTGTGTTTCATTGTAATCTATTTTTAATTTTTCTTCTAAATCTTTTAACTTTTCATCAATATTATAAAACAATTTTGGTGCTTTACTATCTATTTTCTTTAAACACTTAGCTATATTACATTCTTTTTCATAATATTCTTTTAAATATATTCTTTTATCTAATCTTATAATATCATTGTTATTTTCTAGATAATCTAAGCATTCTAAGAAAACATCTTCCGTAAGTTCAATATAAAATTCTTTTAAAATAGTACTTCTTATTTCATCTGCATAATAAAATGTATCACCATTTGCAAAAGATAATATTCTCATACTTTCTAAAATACACGCAAATACTCTAGCGTCGGATTTATCACCATAATTATTAACATATATACTATCTACTTTTCTAAAATCTACAACTTCACTTATTCTATAAAAGTCATTTGCTAAAACTTCATCTATTTCATCTTTAAAATAATTATATATCCTATAACATTCTTCAATAGAAAAACCTAAATTTTGAAGTTTTAATATAGTATCCCCACTTTTATCATAGTTAATTAGTGATGCATGGATTTTTTCTGCTCTTTTTTCTGTTAAGCCTTCAATTTCAAGTAATTTTTCTTTATCATTTTTTATTATATCTAATGATTTTTCTCCGAAAGCTTCCACTATTCTTTTGGCAGTTACTTCCCCGCATCCTTCAATAAAAGGACTAGATAAAAAGTCAATTATTGCTTCTTTTGTAGTGGGTTTATCGACTTCATAGCTTTCCACAACAAATTGCATACCCCATTTATCATTTTTTTTATAATCACCATAAAGAGTCATAGCAACATCAATACTTGGGTCTAAAAATGAACCTGTAATAGTTATAGTCTTATTACTTCCTATCTCAAGTACATTACTTTCCTTAACGCGAAATAAAGCGACTACAAAGCCACTTTCTTTACTATAAAATATTAACTTTTTAATCTTGCCTTTAATGTAATTCATAAATACCCTTTTATGTATTTTTACTAGCATACTTATATGCCTAATACTTACATTATTATAAACTTCTTACTTCAAAATATCAAGTTATTTACTCTAATTTAATAAATTAATCTAAATATAGATTATCACTTAGAACACTAGCATATTCATTTGTAATTAATTCTAAATTTTCTAAATCAATATAACCTAATAAATTATTACTATCTACAATATAATCTGGAGCCCCAACTCCTTCAAAATCTAGAAACGCTCCTTCTTCTGACCTTAATTTTCTTATAAAACCATCCATACTATCTTTATAAACACCTGCTATAATCATGGTTGTATTATTTTTAACTACAGTACTTTTATTATCATCTAATACTGATGCAATATTTGCAAGTTCTTCTTTACTAAATTCTAAAAATGATTGTTCCCATAAATGGTTTGCAACAACTAAACCTTCTTCTAAAATTTTATCACCTGATGCATTTGTAAAATGATAAAAATATCTTGCTTCTTCATTATTTGTTAAATTTGTTATTCTTTCTTGTAATTCGTCCATTATTTTCCTCCGTTATATGTTACTGTATAGATTTCATTTTTATTTAGTTTTTCAGGTACTTCTATTTTTAAATAATTACTTGTATGACCAATACTTACATTATCATTTACTTCTTCTACTAGAATATCTAAGCTTTTACCCTTAAATTTATTATAATATTCTTCTTCCATTTTTTCACTTAGAGCCATTAATCTTTTAACTCTATCCTTTTTTATACTTTCATCAATTTGCTCCAGCATCGATGCTGCTGCTGTACCTTTTCTAATTGAATAAGGAAAAACATGAATTTTACTAAATTTCATCTTTTCTGAAAAATTTAAAGTACTTTTAAATAACTCTTCTGTTTCATATGGAAAACCTACGATAATATCTGTTGATATTGATATATCGGGTCTAATACTCCTAATTTTATTTATTTTTTCTTCATAATATTTTAAATCATATTTACGGTTCATTCTTTTTAGTATTTCATCACTACCTGCTTGAAGAGGAATATGTAAATGATTACATACTTTATCATTTTTACCTAGCATATCTAAGAACTTATCATTAAGTTCTGTTATTTCAATACTAGATATTCTAATTCGTTTTAATTCTTCAATTTTAGAAAGTTCATTTATTAAATCAGTTAAATCATGACCAGAATCTTCATAATGGCCAGTATGAATACCAGTTAAAACTATTTCTTTATGTCCATGATGTGCTAAATGTTTAGCTTCTTCGATTACTTTATTAAAAGATTTAGACCTTACAGAACCTCTGACATAAGGAATAATACAATATGAACAGAAATTATCACAACCATCTTCAATCTTAATAAAAGCTCTTACATGATTATAATCATCTATTAACATATCTTCAAAATCTAAATCTCTATCATTATAAAACTTAACATATCTTTTTTTAGTATCTATATATTCTTTAATAAGCTCATTTATTATACTTTTATCTTTATTACCAATAAGTATGTCTATGTCTAAGTTTTCATAATCACTTTGTTTATTTTGACTACTACAACCAGCAACTACAAGAATAGCATTTGGATATTCTCTTTTTATTCTTCTTATCATTTTTAAACATTTTTTATCTGCAACATTAGTAACAGAACAAGTATTTACTATAATTATGTTTGCTTTATTTATGTCTTCTTCATAGAAAAAATTTGATGAAAGCATTCTTTCTTTCATCATATTTGATTCATATTGATTAACTTTACATCCAAATGTAACTATATTAAATTTCATAACCTATCCCAATTCCTTTTGTAATCTCTTTAACGCTTCTAAAAAAGCTTCTTCTTTTTGAAAACTTATAACTCTAACTTCTAAATTAGATACTGCATTATTACTCTTGTTTACTAAATTATCTAAATCAACCTTTTTTACAGATAAATCATCGTGCATCTCTTCTGTTTCATAATTAAGTTCATAATTATTAGTTTCTTTATTTAAAAGTTCATCATAACTAATTATTGCCTTATCTTCTTGATCTTTTTCATAATCTGTAAATTGTATCATTTTATCACTACTCTTCATATTATCCCTTAATTCCTTTGCTATTTTCATCTCTTGAGTCTCCCCCAATTTGTTTTTCTCATCCTCTTCCAATTTATTTATCTTTATAAAGTAAATAAGTATAACTATGAGTATCATAAGTATTAATATCGAAAAATAAAATACTATGTCCACAAATCTCAATGCCATTATAAAATTATATATATCATTAAATATTTTCATTTCTACCACCAATATCATTATACTATTTATATTTTTTTATAAAAAGTATTAAATGTCAATTTGACATATTTGTGTGTCAAATATTGACATCTATTATATCATCTAGTATGTAAAATGTCAAAAAAAACTTAAGAAAATCTTAAGTTAATTAGTAATTATCTCATAAGGTTCTTCTAAAGAACCATTTCCGCTTATTTTTGCATTCTTAATTATATTAATAACTGGTCTTATACTTCTAAGTAAATTTCCTGCAGTATTAGCTATGATACTACCATCAGTATTAACTAAAAATGGATAATATGTACCATTTTTATATTCTGCTCCAGTCATTAAATAATAAGCAGTCTTAATATTTTCATTATATAGATAAAAGCTTTTATTTTCATTTGTTGAAGCTCCAGCCATTGATACTTCATCTGCAGTTAATAAGCCAATTTTTGTGTTAACTTTATTTCCTAAGCACACATACATAGGTATTTTATTAGTGATTATTCTACTATAACCTATATAATTAGTACTTTCTTCTTCTGTTACTATATCATTACAAAATTTATAATATGCTATATAATCGCTATAATCTTTTAGATTTACATTGTACCAATTATTTAAACTCTCACTTATTTTACTATTTTCAAATGAAAATTCACTTTCATAATATTTATTTAATTCTTCGATAGTTCCATCAAGCACTAGTTTAACTGAACCATCACCATTAATTTTGACTATTTTCCAATTTTTATCTGCAAATTTTACATTGTTATTTGAAACTGCTCCCCTAAAATAATATGCTACACCTAAATCATCAGTGCTTTTTAAAAATCCTTCATCTAATGTTGCAGATTCACCATTTTTAGTTAAACTTGTTTCATTTAATTTATTATTAGCAATTATTACATCTGCAAATGTGTTATTTTCATCATTTTTTTCGCCAATTTGAATAACGCCAGAATACTTTTCATTATCTTTTGTTGTGAATTTTATTGTATAGTTAACTGTTTCCTGTGCATTAATTGATACTTGATTTGAAATTATTTCTGATTTAAGTTCATTAGCTATTTTTAAATTATCTGAAGATGTTAATTCGTATTTAACATCTTTAGCATAAATATCTGTTAGTTGTATGTAATAATATTTTGTTTCAGTATCATTATTTGTTACTGAGAAAGAAACTTCATTATTACCATTTAATTCAAACTTTTTACCAGTTAGATAGTTAATTGTTATCTTACCATCAACTACAATGTCAGAATCATTGCTTATTTTGCCATAAAATATATAGCCAACACCTAAAAAGGCACAAATAGCTATAAGTAGAAATATGAAACCTAGTGCAGACTTAAATCTTAATCTCATGAGTAACACTTCCTTATTCACTTAACAAAATTATACTTTAGCATATGCTAAATTGTCAAGCTTTTACATGATAAATTACTAGTTTATGGCTGAAATAATTTTTATCTTCCTTTTTTATAAATTTACTTTTCTAAATATAACTTTTCTATTTCTTCTTCTGATAGACCAGTGGCACTCTTTATAATATCTTTTCCTATATTCATATTTATCATATTTCTTGCTATAGATATTTTCCCTTCAGCAAGTCCAATATTTTTCCCTTTTTGCAATCCTCGTTTTTCACTTTTTTCTCTTATTAACTTTTCTCTTGTATTTTGCATCATTCTATTTTCTTGTTCTGGTGTTAAATTCCAAAATGATTTAATCGTATTTTCATTTAGTATCATAAGCCTATCTACACACTCCTTCACATCTGGATCATCTACACTTTCTGCATATCTTTTTATATCTTCTTTATTCTTTAATGATATTAATGTTAACAATGACCCTTTCACATTTTCTTTAGCAACATTATCATACCACAATTTTTTGTAATTATCAAGATTTACATGTAATATTCTTATATTTGGTAATACAGTTTCAAATTCATCTGAAAAATTATTTGTATCTATTATTAATTTATCAGTCTTACCCATTCCATAATTTAATGATATGTGAATAAACATTAAATCTGTATCAAATTCTTCCCCTACTTTAGTATTTTGAGCATAAAAACTAAAGAAAAAACAATTATTCTTAATCTTATTTTCTAAACTACATGATGTATTTAATTCCATATGTACTACTTTTCCATGTGATTCAATTAAAAGATCTAATCTTTTGGTTCTTTCTTTTGCATTTGTTACTGCCAGCTCCGGCGACATTATTTTAAGGACTTTGATATTTTCTTTGATTATATCTTTTAATAATCTTTCTAAAAGATGAAAATCTTCTTTTCTTCTTGCTTCTTCACTACAAAAAATAGCTTTAAAAACTCTATCATAATTAAATGAAAAAAAGTTTTGTTTTGTATTTGTTTTAACAATTTGCATATTTTACCTCCATAGGAATATATTTATCCCTTCACTTTATATATTTCCTAAAGTATGTAATTTTTCCCCCATTTTTTAGCAAGTTTTTGCATTTGCTATATTGCGTTGCTATATTTATAAGATATAATAGGCAAAAAGATACATAAAAAATTTTTATTTAATATGTTATATTCAACTGTCAAAAGGTGTAAATTATATTTTTGTGTAATCATAAATTAGAAAGTTTTTGCAAATACTATTATTGGTGATTAAACTTGAAAAAAATAAAAAAAATATTTTATCATGTTGTTTTGCTTTTTATAATCGGCGGTTTATTTGGATATATTTTTGAGACTATTGGATTCTTATTAAAAAATGGACATTTAACTAACAAACAGGGTTTGTGGTTTTCTCCACTTAAGCCTATATATGGACTTGGAATTATTCTTATAAGTGCTATTCTTTATAAAATGAAGAAGAAAAGTCCTATTTTGATATTTTTACTTGGACTATTAATTGGTGCCATATTTGAATATATTGCATCTTTATTTCAAGATTATATACTTCATACAAGTACCTGGAATTATAGCAATATAAAAAATAATTTAAATGGTAGAATTAATCTTCCATATTCCATCATCTGGGGTGCCATTACATATCTATGGATTAAATATGGCTTAGATATTTACTTAAAGTTTTATAATAAAATATTAAAATTTAAATTATCACGAATAATAATTATCATTATAACCATATTTTTAGCATTTGATTTAAGCTTAACAAGTATTGTAACCAAAAGATATTCACAAAGAAAAAGAGGCATTGAAGCAACCTCAGATTTTGATACTTACATCGATAAATACTTCAATAATAAGGTTTTTGAGAAAAAATTTCCAAATTTGAGGGTAAAAACATAAGTAATATTTGACAAACATAAAATATATTGTTAAAATTAATAAGTAAACAAAAAAGGAGTGAGAAAAATGGCTACAAAAGTAACTACTAAAAAACCTTTAACTGGTAATAGAAGATCACATGCTTTAAATGCAACTAAAATGACACAAAAACCAAATTTACAAAAGAAGACAATAAATGGAGAAAAAGTAATCATTAGTGCTAGAGAAGCGAGAACTTTAAATAAAAAAGCTGCATAATTTAATTATTATGTAGTTTTTTTGTATAATTATATTATTAATACATATACTATTATTAGCAAAGATGATGTAAATCTTTGCTAGTATAAATAAAGACGGGATTATTTTTCTCCCGTCATTTTTGTTTTTATATTATTTTAATTCAAATGTATAAATAAAACCAAAATCCATAGTTAATGTTGTTAATTTTAATTTTTTACCCTTTTCAACTTTAAAAATTGTTTTTTTTGAATGTAAATTTATTGTTCCATCATCACCAGCACTCATCGGAGAGTTTGTTTCAATTTTAATGTAATCTTCACCTAACTCAATGATAGTGAATGAAAATTGTTCAAAACTTTCTTCAAATACTTGTTCATTATGCAATAAAGCATTTAAATCATCATACTCTTTAATTTCTACTTTTGGTTCATATCCTATGCTACGACCACTCCAAGAGCTTTTTTCAACTATTAATTTCATTTAAAACCTCACATTCTATTAGCTATAGATAAATTACAACAAATAATTAGGGAGTTTACAATAATAACTGCTTACTTTTTAGATTCTCTAGAAATGCTGAGTATAATTCCTATACTTGCCATACTTACAAGCAATGAAGAACCCCCATAAGAAAAAAATGGAAGTGTTACTCCAGTGACCGGAATAAGTCCAATAACTACACAAATATTTAAAAGAGCTTGAATAATAATACCGAAACCTAAGCCAAAAGATAAATATTTATAAAATAGATTATCACAGTTTAAAGATATTTTTACTATTTTATAAAAGATAAAAGCAAAAAATGAAGTTACGATGAGAATACCTAAAAAACCAAATTCTTCAGAAATTATAGAAAATATGAAATCTGTCTGAGGTTCTGGTAAGTAGAATTGTTTCTGACGACTTTTTAAAAATCCTTGACCAAGTAATCCTCCGGGACCAATAGCATATAAACTTTGAATAATTTGATATCCGCTACCTAAAGGGTCAACCCATGGATTTAAGAATGACACAATACGAAGCATACGATATGGAGCTACTACAATAAGTCCTACTATGCCCAGTAAACCAAGCAATCCAATTTTAACAAAGAATGACAGTTTTACTCCAGAAATAAAGAGTATTGATACAAGTGTAATAACTATAACCATTGCTGTACCAAAATCTGGTTCAAGCATTATGAGAAGGAAGAATACTCCTATAACAAGTAAAATTGGAAGTACGCCTTTTTTTACATCTGTTATAATTCTATTATTATTGGCAAGATATTTTGAAACATATATAATTAAACCTATTTTAGCAAATTCACTAGGTTGAATACCAAAACCACCTATTCCAAACCAACTTCTACTACCATTTCTTATTTTACCAAGTCCAGGTATTAATACTAAAACAAGTAATATAAAACATATAAGAAGTATTAAATTGGCTTTTTCATAATATATTTTAGGATTTACTTTTCTTAAAATAAAAACAAGTAAAAGTGACATTATAAAGAAAGCGCTTTGGGCTTTAACAAACTTAAAAGGATCATTAAATTTATAGTCTGCCCAGATAAAACTAGCAGAATAAATCATTACTATACCAAATATAGCTGTTATTATGACAATTATAAGTAACCATTTATCATCTTTTTTTGGCATGTTTATCCCTCATATAATTATATTAAAAAAAAAGTTTTCTATTACAAGTTACAGAAAACTCTGGTAATCATGGATTTTCAAACTTGGGTTAATTTTAAAGTAACAAATTTTATTCTAAGTATAATTTAAGTTTTTTACACTAATAACAAAAAAAAGAAGTAATATCTACTTCAATTTATAACCACACACCATAAGTTATAGCTGCCATAGCAAGAATAAAACCTACCACCCAGAATAACTTAATAATATCAGTTTCTCTCCAACCTAACTCTTCAAAATGATGATGAAGTGGAGCTTTTAAGAATACTTTTTTATTAAAATACCTAATTGATATAATTTGAATTAAACTTGATAAAGTTTCAATTACAAATACGCCACCTATTATTGCTAGTGATATTTCATGCCTTGATACTATAGCAACTGATGCTAGAGCACCACCTAAAGCAAGTGAACCTAAATCTCCCATAAATATGCGTGCTGGATGAGTATTAAATACTAAAAATCCTATTAAAGAACCAACAAGTAAAAAGCAAAAAATAGCTATTTCTTGATATCCTTCAAGCCAGCCAGCATTCCAACTTATAACACCATAAGCAAAGAAAGCAATCGCTGACAAACCACCAGCTAGACCATCTAAACCATCAGTTATGTTAACAGCATTCGTAGTTCCAACCAGTAAAAATAATATGAATAAGCCAAACATCCAACCTAAATCTAGGTAAATATTTAGAAAACTTATGCTAAGTACTGGTTCTCCGCCACCTTTCATAAATAAATAGAAGAATACTAAAGCTATACACATTTGAATTAAAAACTTTGTAACTAAACTTATTCCATTGTTATCATGATATTTTACTTTTAAAAAATCATCTATAAAACCAAGTAATCCATAAGCAATGAAGACAAATATTACTATAATTAAATTATAGCTTATGGAAATACTTCCCTTTATATATAAGAGAATTAAGGACACAATAACGGGAATTATGAATATTAGTCCTCCCATTGTTGGTGTTCCTTCTTTTTTTAAATGTCTTTCATTAATTAAATGACTTACTGATTGACCAAAATGTAATTTTCTAAATAAAGGTATAATAAATAAACCTGTTATTAATGATAAAACAAATCCTAACATCATTGCCATAGATGCTTTAGCTAAAATTAACATAATTTTCACCTCGTAATTTTATTATACACTACTTTTTTAATATATTTATGATTTTACTTTAAAAATTTACATCATTTTACACTTATCCAAGCATTAAAACTATAGTACCATTTTCTTTAGCATACATTCCTGCCTTTGGTGAGGTATAAATAACCGCATTTCCTTCACCACTATATTCTATATTAAATCCTTTTAATGTTTTCTTAGCTTCTTCAACACTTAATCCTACAACATCTGGTACTGTCGCATATTTTTGATCAAGCCATGTATATTCTTTCGGTATTCCTTCTGTAGATGGCTCTATATCAAGAATATCTATCGCACTTAAGAAAATATTTCTAGCTATTGGAGCTGCTACTGTACCACCATATTGCACTACTCCTTTTGCATTTTGGACAGCAACATATACTACTATTTCAGGGTCATCTGCAGGCATAAATCCTATAAAAGATAAAATATATTTACTTGATGAATAAATACCGTTTTCAACTGTTTGGGCTGTACCAGTTTTACCACCAATTCGATAGTTTTCAATGTAAGCATTATGTCCTGATCCTTTGGCAACTACACTTTCTAAGGCATATCTTACTAAATCTGATGTTTCTTTTTTTATAACTGTTCCTTTATTTTCAGCAGTAACACTTTTAACAATTGTGTTTGTTTCAGGTTCTAAAAAATTTTTAACAAGAAATGGGGAATATAGATTTCCTCCATTAATTATTGCGGATACAGCTTGAACTTGTTGTATCGGAGTTACACTTATTCCTTGACCAAATGCAGTTGTTGCAAGTTCAACATTGCCCATTTTATCTAAATTAAATAGTATTCCAGTACCTTCACCATTTAAATCAATTCCAGTTTTAGTACCAAAACCAAATTTTTTAATATAACTCATTAATTTTTCTTTTTGAAGCATAAGTCCTAAGTTAACAAAGCCTGGATTGCAACTATTTTCAATTACTTCCAGATAAGTTTGGTTACCGTGACCACCATGCTTCCAACAATGAAGGGTTGCTCCATCAACAGTTATGGCACCCGTATCAGTAAATCTGTCTTCAAAAATGTTAATTAATCCTTCATTAATAGCTGCAGTGTATGTCGATATTTTCATTGTTGATCCTGGTTCAAATGTCATCCAAATAGGTAAATTCCTATTTATTACTTCAGTTGTATAGTTTTGATAGTTATTGCTATCAAAATTAGGTCTTGATGCCATGGCTAGAACTTCTCCATTCTTTGGGTTCATGGCAATAGCTATCACACTATCCGGGTCATACTTAGCAACTACATTATCAAGTTCATTTTCAACCGCGAGTTGCAAATCTAAATCTATTGTGAGCTGAAGCGTTACTCCGGATGTCGGAGCCTCATATATTTCTGCAAGTTCAAGTTTATGTCCCTTACCATCAGAAAAATATTTTATAGAACCATCTTCACCAGTTAAATAATCATCATAATAGAGTTCTAATCCTGAAAGTCCTTGATTATCAATACCAACATAACCTAAAACATGACTTAAAACAGTATCATATGGATAATATCTTTTACTTTCTTTAACTAAATAAACTCCATCTATTTTTAAAGCATCTATTTTTTCCGCTATTTCATAACTTAATCTTCTCCCTTCGGGATGTACTCTTTCAATTGATGTTTTTTTACTAACATGCTTAAGCATATCTTTATAGTCACTCCCAAGTATTTCACTTAGCTTTTTGGCAGCATCTTCTTTATTTTCAATTTGATTTGGAATAACCACGAGTGATGTTGTAGTAATATTATCAGCTAAAACTCTTCCGTTCCTATCAACAATTTTGCCTCTATCTGCTGATATAGGTAATTTTCTACTCCATAAAGACTCTGCTAAAGTATTTAATTTTTTATAAGAAAATACTTGAATATAAAAAACTCTAGCTATAGCTATCACTAAAACTAAGATAACTACTAAAAATATATATCTTATTCTTGTATGTACATTATTATAGAACATAATTATCCCTCAGAAAAATATATGTTATATTAACAAAAAAAAGAATAGATTAATTTATCTACTCTTTACCACATTTTCATAATTTGTTAAATCTAATCCAACAAATTGAGCTAATCTAATTAATTCATCTTCTGTTGCATACCTTGCTCTATCTGCATCAAGTATTGCATACCCAATACCGCCTGCAAAATAAGCTCCTTCAAAATAATTAATCAAATCCAGTCTCAGTCTTTCAAAATCTACATTCATTTTATTAATTACTTCTTACATAACTACGATTTTTTAAATATGTAATTACAAATTCCATTTTTTCTTCTAGAGTTGCATCTCTACCATTTTCTCTTTTAAAGGTTGTATAATACGCTTCATAAGATTCGGCTAATGCTTGAATATCTAAATTATCAATACTAGACACTTTCATATTTCTTACTAAAATGTCTAATTTTGCATCCATACTATCTAATTTATTAGTTATATTATCTATTTTACTTCCAATAGATTCTAATGCTAATTTATTTTCATTAACTGTTTGACTAACTCCATTTAAACTTCCATCTAACGCTAAGTATTTATTATTTACTAAAGTTGCGTTTGCATTAATAGATGTTTTAATTTGTGTAAATTCTGTACCTTGTGTTGAAGCTATACTTCCAATTCCTGTATTTAATGAATTAAAATCATTTACTTGTCTATCTGTAACTTTATTAAATCCATTTGTTAAATTAGTATTTAATCCATTATAAGCATTATTTACTACACTTTTAATACCTTCAGATTCTTTTGTTAAAGCACTATTTAGTCCTTTGAATTCGTCTGTTAATTTTGTATCAAGGGCATTTAATTTTGCTTGGTTCCAGTTAAATCCATCTGTAATTTGTGTTCCAACAGCATTTAATTTTGCTTGGTTCCAGTTAAATCCGGCTACAACCTTATTATTTAAACTATTTAAAGAATTATTTATTTTAGAATAATAAGTATCTAGTTTTGAGTTTAAACCAGAATTAATGTTATCTAATTTAATATTTAAGCCTGTATTAATATTGTCTAATTTTGTATTTAAACCTGTATTAATGTTATCTAATTTTGTATTTAATCCTGTATTAATATTATCTAATTTTGTATTTAATCCTGAATTGACATTGTCTAACTTTGTATTTAAACCTATATTAATATTATCTAGTTTTGTATTTATACCAGTATTAATATTATCTAACTTTGTGTTTAAACCAGAGTTGATATTATCTAGCTTAGTATTTAAACCAGAATTAATGTTATCTAATTTAATGTTTAAATTAGTATTATTTTCATCTATTTTTTTATTTAAATCAGTAAAGCTTTCTTTTGTTTCTTCACTGAAATCTTTTATTTGGTCTTTTAAACTATTATAATTTTTATTATTTAATTCTACTAGAGAATTATAGTTATTATTAATAGTATTTAATAAGAATTCATTTTTTTCTTCAAGATATGAATTTAAAGATTCATATTTACTATCAATATTTTTGTTTGTGGCAGAATAATATTTTTTTTGATTATTGATTATACTTGCAAGTTCTTCACTAGTTTTACCTTCAAAATCATTTA
>URWD01000009.1 GCA_900551525.1 uncultured Mycoplasmatota bacterium | reverse complement strand
TAAGGGAAAGGAACGTGTACTATGATAAAATTTGAAAAACCAGACTATAAAATTACTGAATATCAAGAAAGCAGTCATTATGCTAAATTTGAAATTGAACCATTAGAAAGAGGTTTTGGTACTACAATAGGAAATGCTATGAGAAGAGTACTTCTATCAAGTTTACCTGGTAGTGCTGTTACTTCAATTAAAATTGATGGAGTTTTACATGAATTTCAAAAAATAGAAGGTGTTGTTGAAGATGTTACAACTATAGTATTAAATATTAAAAAATTAGTTGTTAAAAATCATTCAACTGGAGAAAAAGTTATAAGAATTACAAAATCTGAAGAAGGACCAGTAACAGCTGGAGATATCGAAAAAGATGCTGATATTGAAGTTATGAATCCTGAACTAGTTATTTGTAATTTAGTTGCTGGAGGAAAAATTAATATTGAAATGACTGTTAATAATGGTCGTGGATTTACACCAGCAGCTGTTAATAAAGCTAATATGGACAAAAACGTTGCAGGTGTTATTGCAATAGATTCAAATTACTCACCAATCGAAGTTGTTAAATACGAAGTATTAGATACTCGTGTTGGTCAAGATGAAACTTATGACAAATTAGTTATGGAAATTACTACTGATGGTAGCATGACTCCAGAAGAAGCTATGGCACTTGGTGCTAAGATATTAATTGAACACTTTACAATAATCTCAGATTTAAATTCAATTAGTAATATTGCTAATATAATGCAAGAAAAGAAAATTGATACAATGACTAAGACACTTGAAACACCAATTGAAGAAGTTGAATTCTCAGTAAGAGCTTATAATTGTTTAAAGAGAGCTGGTATTCATACCGTTCAAGATTTAGTTAACAAAAAAGAAGTAGAAGTTACTAAGATTAGAAACTTAGGAAAGAAATCTTTAAAAGAAGTTCTTGATAAAGTTGCTGAATTAGGACTTACATTTAAGGAGTAGAATATGAAATATAGAAAATTAGGAAGAGAAACTAGAATTAGAAGAAGTATTTTAGCTGGACTTACTAAAGATGTTATTATGAATGGATATGTTGTTACTACTGAAGCTAGAGCTAAAGAAGTAAGAAAATTTGTTGATAAAATGATTACTTATGGAAAAGATGGTTCACTTGTTGCTCGTAGAAAAGCACTTGCTTTCTTACATAATGATAATGAAGTTGTATCTAAAGTATTTAATGAACTAGCTAAAACTTATGAAACTAGAAATGGTGGATATACTAGAATTATTAAACTTAAAGAACGTCGTGGAGACGATGCTTTAGAAGTAAAACTAGAATTTGTTTAATTACATGAAAACAATTAACTTAATGGTTAATTGTTTTTTATATGTAAATTTGTTTAGATGAGAAAATAAGTAAAAAAATTTGCGGTTATAGCCGCAAAAAATAGAAAAAATAAAAGTTTTGCGGTTGTATCCGCAAAACTTGACAATAATATAAAAGAGATGTATAATGGGTTTGGTGATGAAAAATGATTATAAGAGAAAAATATTTAAATCAGTTGATTGAAACTAAAGATTTGAACTTAATTAAGGTTATAACAGGTGTTAGAAGAAGCGGTAAAAGTACTTTATTGTTACAATTTAAAGATTATTTAACTAATAGCGGTATAGATAAAAATAATATTATATATATGAGTTTTGAAAGTGCTGAATGGTATGATATTAAAAATTATAGAGATTTATATAATTATATTAAAAGTAAATATAATGGAACAAAACTATATTTATTATTAGATGAAGTTCAAAATATAGGAGAATGGGAAAAAGCTGTAAATTCATTTCTAGTTGATATTGATGCTGATATTTATGTTACTGGTTCAAATGCTAATTTATTATCAAGTGAACTTACAACATTGCTTGCAGGTAGAGTTTATACAGTACAAATATACCCATTATCTTTTGCTGAATATATACAAATATATCCATTTAAAAATAATGAAGATAAGTATAAAATGTTTGATAAATACTTAAAATTTGGTGGTATGCCAATGCTTGCTAGTTTAAATGATAATGAAAGACTTATGGTAAATTATTTATCTGATATAAAAGATGTAGTGTTAAAAAAAGATATTATTGCTAGAAATAAAATTAAAGATATTGTATTTTTAGATAATTTACTTCAGTATATGTCAACCGTTATTGGAACTTTAATTAATCCAAGTTCTATTGCAGAATTTATGAAAAAAAATGGTAGTAGTATTGATAATGAAACGGTAGATAAATACTTAAAAATGATTGAAAATGCCTATTTTATATATAGAATACCAAGATATGAATTAAAGGGAAAACAACTGCTTAAAACACAAGGAAAGTATTATTTTGTTGATAATGGGCTTAAAAATATTTTATCTGGTTTTTCATCTTATGACTCTGGTAGCAGTTATGAAAATATTGTATGTATGGAATTACTTAGAAGAGGTTATGAGGTTTATGTTGGTAAATATAATGATTTAGAAATAGATTTTATAGCTATAAGTCCAGAAGAAAAAATTTATTATCAAGTGGCAAGAAGTATTCTTAGTGAAGAAGTCGAAAATAGGGAAAAAAGGTCTTTGCTTGCTATAGATGATAATTATAAAAAAGTTATTTTGACAATGGATAATGCCTATAATAAAGTAATTGATGGAATTGAAGTAGTAAATATTGTTGACTTTTTACTAGAAGAAAAATAGTATAATGTTATGTTTTTAATCCATAATATAAGTGGAGGAAAAATATGAAAGATAAAGAATGTAATTGTTGTGAAGATGCTAAGTTTGGTGTAGCATATATTGACCCAGAGTCTGGTTTACTTTGTAGTAAAATAGATACTGGTATGAAGCTTCCAAAAGGAAAAAAAGTTCTTGCACCTAGAATTTGTACTAAGTGTGGAAATACGGAATGGAAGACAATTGATAACTAGAAAGTAAGCTGTTAAAAGCTTGCTTTTTTTGTGCGAAAGTATGCAATTTTGCTTGTAATTTGAATATATATTTGTTATAATACTTGCGAGTAAAGAAATTACTCCTTGCTTCTAAGGAAGCCGAAAAGACCGTAAGGAGGTGAATATTGATGACTAAGTATGAAATTATGTTTATTGTTAAGTCTACATTAGATGAAGAAACTATTAAAAAGACTAGTGAAGATTTACAAAAATTAATAAACAAGAAACCATCTAAAGTTATCGAATTCAAAGAAATGGGTAGAAAGAAATTAGCTTATCCTATTAAAAAAGAAGTTAGTGGATACTACTATGTTATGACTGTTGAAGTAACACATGAAACCCTTCAAGAATTTGATAGAAAAGTTTCTATTAATGAAAATGTTTTAAGACATTTAATTATCAAAATTGAAGGAGAATAGTAATGAACAAAGTAATATTAACTGGGAGACTTACAAGAGATCCCGAATCAAGAATGACTCAAAGTAATATGGAAATATCAAGATTTTCACTAGCTTGTCAAAGTGACTTTGTTAGCCGTGATGGTGAAAGAGAAACTGAATTTATTAATTGTGTAGCTTTTAATAGAAGTGCTCAAACTATTAATAGATATTGTCGTAAAGGACAAATGATTTTAGTTCAAGGTAGAATTAGAAATAGTAGTTATGATGCACAAGATGGTACTAAGAGATATACAACAGACGTTGTAGTAGATAATTTTGAATTCTTAGGAAGTAGAAATGATGGTGCAAATGCTCCAGCAGGTGCAGGATATAGTGCTCCAGCTAGTAATAATAGTGTAGCATATAGTCCACAAGCTCCAGCAACACCTAGTGCTGTTGAAACAACTGATATTAGTGAAGATCCTTATAAAGACTTTGGAGATGAATTTACTTTAAGTAGTGATGATTTACCATTTTAAGTAAAGGAGGATAAGTAAAGTGGCAGAATTTTATCGTAAGAAAAAGAAAATATGTCAAATGTGTGCTGGAAAAAGCGTAGATTATAAAGATGTTATGATTATCAATAAATATATTAATGATAAAGGCAAGATTTTACCAAGAAGAATGACTGGTGCTTGTGCTAAACATCAAAGACATATTGCTGAACAAGTTAAATATGCAAGATTTATGGCTTTAATACCATTTGTTAAATAATTTAACTCACCTTTGGGTGAGTTTTTCTATACTTAGAATACTTATTGTGATAAAATGTTTATAGGTGAATCGTATGCAAAAAGATAAAAGATTAGTAGTAGTATTCTTAGTAGTAATATTTGGTGTATTTTTATGTATTCCAAGTAAATTTATACTTGTTAAAATGGGAATAATGAGTATGAATATGGATAACTTTTCTGAATATAAAGGAAATACTGAAAAGAATATTGTGGATAAGTTAAATAATATTGTTGGTAAAATAGAAAACAATATTGAAAATAAAGTTACTAATTATTTTCCTTTGTATAGTAATTTAAATACGTTGTATCAAAGAGTGAATTTTGCAAGCAATAAGCTATTGTTTAAGGATGTACCTATAAAAACAAATAGTGATGGTGAATATATATTTTATGATAAAGTAAATGAGTTTTATTATTTAACAAATAAGTATAGTGATGAAGAATTGGATGCAAGATTAGAAAAACAAGTTAAGTTTTTTAATGAGTTAAGTAATAAAGGAATAAATGTAAATATTTATATACCTACGAGATATGAATTTACTGAATTAAAAGAAAATAATTTAAGTAAATTTTTAGATGAATTTGTAAACAAACTTGATAGTAAAATAAATACTAGAGTTATGAATGTCACAAGTATAGATGAGTATAAAAAGTATTTTTATAAAACTGATCATCATTGGACAATTTATGGTGCTTTAGATGGTTATCAAGATATTTGTGATATGTTAGGTATTCAAAAATTAAATGATTTAAATGCACTGGAACATAAAGAAAAGAAATATTATGGTTCTCTTGCTAAAACTGCTTTAAATGATAGTATAAATGATTATATTAGTGATGTAGATATAAAACTAGATTATGATGTATATGTAAATGGTAAAGAAACTGATAAATTATTTAAACCTAGAGAAATAAGACTTGATAGAGATTATAAATATTATGATTATTATGTTCAATATTTTAATGGACAATATGGGAATGTAGTTTATGATTATCATGATGATAATAAAGAAAACTTGCTTATAGTGGGGGATTCTTATTCTTGGCAAATAGATTATTTAATAGCTAGTTCTTTTAATAAAACACATGTTATTAATTTAAGATATGATGAATATAAAAATAAAGAGTTTAATTTAAGTAAGTATGTTAGTGATAACAATATTTCTAAAGTATTATTCTTGTATGATGGTGGTTCAAGTATATTTGACCAATATAATTATGATTTTGAAGGGAGAGTAAAATAATGGTATTTTCTAGTTTAATTTTCTTATTTTGTTTTCTTCCAATATTCTTAATTTGTTATTTTGTACCTAAAAAAAGAAAGACAAGAAATATTGTTCTTCTTATATTTTCATTAATGTTTTATGGTTATGGTGAACCAATTTATGTTCTTTTAATGATATTGTCTATTTTAGTTAATTATTATATAGCTTTAGTAATGGATAAAAGTAATAGTAAAAAGAAATGGTTAATAACCAGTTTAATATTTAATTTGGGCTTGCTTTTTGTATTTAAATATACTAATTTCTTTTTGGATAATATAAATAATTTGTTTAATTTAAATATTAAATTTTTAAGTATAAGTTTACCTATAGGAATTAGTTTTTATACATTTCAAATACTTACTTATGTTATTGATGTTTATAAGGGAAAAGTCGATGTTCAAAAAAGTATTATTAATTTAGGATGCTATATTAGTGCTTTTCCTCAGCTTATTGCAGGACCTATTGTTAGATATGAAACTGTAAATAGTGAACTTGATGATAGATGTGAAAATGTAGAAAATTTTGCAACTGGAATAAGAAGATTTGTTATTGGATTATTTAAAAAGGTTGTAATTGCTAATGAGATGGCTTATGTTGCTGATACTTTATTTGCATCTAATATTGCAGAGTTAGGCGTTTTGGGTATGCTCATTGGTGGAATAGCATTTACTTTCCAAATATATTTTGACTTTAGTGGTTATAGTGATATGGCAATTGGACTTGGTAAAATGCTTGGATTTAATTATTTAGAAAACTTTAATTATCCATATATTGCTCGCAGTATAACTGATTTTTGGAGAAGATGGCATATTTCGCTATCTACATTCTTTAGGGATTATGTTTATATTCCTTTGGGCGGTAATAGATGTAAAAAGATGCGTCATATATTTAATTTATTTGTTGTGTGGGCTTTGACCGGACTTTGGCATGGTGCTAGTTGGAACTTTGTTTTCTGGGGTCTTTTCTATTTCATATTATTAGTTTTAGAAAAATTTGTATTTAAAAATATTGATAAATTACCTAAAGTTTTAGGTCATATTTATACATTTAGCTTAGTTACTTTTGGTTTTATAATATTTTATTTTACTGATACAAGTACTTTGGGGGAAGCAATTAAAACTTTATTTGGTGCCAATGGTTTTGGTGACTTAAGTGTTTTTACCCACTTTCAAATAATAAAGGTAAGAACAATAATTATCTTTGTTTTAGCTATATTTGCTTGCACACCAATATTTAAAAATATGCTAGATAAGAAAAATAAAATGAGCGATGTAATTATAATGATAATGTTTTTACTAAGTATTATAAGTATTTTGGCATCAAGTTATAATCCATTTATATATTTTAGATTTTAAATTTCAAAGTGCAATTGTTTGGTTTCAAAGTGCAAAATTTGCACTTTGAAATTGTTTTTTTGTTATAAAAATGTTATAATATTGTTTACTTAAGGAGGTCTTTTAAATGAAAGTAATTTTATTAAGTGATGTAAAAGGAAAGGGTAAAAAGGATAGTGTAATTAATGTAAGTGATGGTTATGCTAATAATTATTTAATTAAAAATAATTTAGCTGTTCCTTATACAAAAAGAAGTAGTGAAATATTAAGTGAAGAATTAGACGAAAGGCAAAAAAATGAAGATGCTTTAGTAGCTAGTTTAAATGAAATAAAAAAGAAATTAGATGGTAAAACTATAACTTTTAAAGTAAAAACTGGTGAAACAGATAAAGTATTTGGTACGATATCTAATAAGCAAATATCTGAAAAATTAAAGGATATGGGATATAAAATAGATAAAAAATGTATAAAAAGCGATATTGCTATAAGTAGTTTAGGGGTTACTAAAGTAGTAATTGAACTTCATAAGAAAGTTAAATTTGACTTAAATGTTGAATTAGTTAAATAGGAGGGTTTATGGCAAGAAGTATGCCTTTTAATCAGGAAGCTGAGATGAGTGTCTTAGGTGTTGCTTTTTTAAATAATAATGAAGTAAGTAAAATTGTTGAAGAAGTAACAAGTGATATGTTCTTTGATGAGAGAAATAGATATATATTTAATGCAATAAAAAGTTTACATGAAAGTAAGACACCGATTGATATTACAACTCTTAGAAATGAACTAGATAAAGATAAGAAATTTAATGCTGTTGGACTTGATTATATTACTGAAGTAATTGATAGTGTAGTAACAAGTGCTAATTTAGATTTTTATATTAAGATTATTAAAGATTATGCTGTTAGAAGAAATTTAATTGAAACAGCTAATGATATTATTACAACAACATATGATGAAGAAGATGTAAATAGATTATTAGATAGTGCTGAAAAGAATATATTAAATGTTGTAAGAGCAAGAAGTGTTGGGGATTTTGTACCAATTAGTGAAATACTTAGAAGAGCACAAGCTAAACTAGAAGAACTTGCTAAAAATAAGAGAAGTATTACTGGTATTGAAACTGGTTTTCCGGATTTTGATAAAATAACTACTGGATTTCAAGGCGGTGAAATGATAATTCTTGCTGCTAGACCTGGGATGGGAAAAACTGCGCTTGCTTTAAATATGGCTGCTTATGCTGCAACACATACCAAAAAGGCTGTTGCCATATTCAACTTAGAAATGTCAGCAGAAATGCTTATTAATCGTATGATTTCTTCAATTGGGCAAATTGATGCGTATAAACTTCAAACTGGTAATATGCAAGAAAAAGATTGGAAGAGATATAATGAAGCTTTATCACAACTGGCAGATACAAATATATATATTGAAGATAATGCTGGTGTTACTGCTCAAGAAATTAGAGCTAAATGTAGAAGACTTGCTAATAGTGAAGATGGCTTAGGTTTAGTTGTAATCGACTACCTACAACTTGTAAGTAGTGGTTCTAGAAGAGTTGAGTCACGTCAAGTGGAAGTATCAGAAATATCTCGTTCTCTTAAAACTATGGCCTTAGAGCTTGGTGTTCCTGTTATAGCATTATCACAATTATCAAGAAGTGCTGAAAAAAGAGAAAGCAATCAACCAATGCTTGCAGACTTACGTGAATCTGGGTCACTAGAACAAGATGCCGATATGGTACTTTTCATAAATCGTAAAGATTATTATGAAAAAGCTAAAGATTTTAATCAAAAAATAGTGCCAGCAGAATTAATTATTGCTAAGCACAGAAAAGGAGGACTTGGAACAGTTAACCTATTATTTGAACTTAATATGAGTAGTTTTAAGAGTCAATTAAAGGCAGCTGGAGATGAAAATGAATAATAAAAGTAAAATTATAACTGCTAGTTTATCAATATTAATTGTTGTTTTATATATTTTAAATGAAAAATATGATTATGGTTTTGATGAAGCTTTAAAAGGTTATCAAATATATTTAGATGGTAAAGAAATTGGTCTTATTCAAGATGAAAATGAATTATATAGTTTGATAAATAAAGAACAACAAAATATAAAAGATAAGTATAATGTTGATTATGTTTATCCTCCGGATGGTATTGATATAGTAGAAGTAAAAACGTTTGATGAAAGCTATATGGGGGTAGAGGATATTTACAAAAAAATAGAAAATGCAGATGATTTTACAATTAAAGGTTATGTTATAACTATTAAACCTCAAGATAAAGAAAAAATTGTTATAAATGTACTCGATAGAAATGTATTTGAAGAAGCTTTAAAAAAATATGTTTTATCGTTTGTAACTGAAGAAGAGTTAGATGATTATAATAATGGTCATCGTAGTATTACAGAAATTGGTTCTGTTATAGAAAATATGGCATTTGATGAGGCTATTACTATTAAAGAAAGTTATATTAGTGTTAAAGAAAAAATATATACTGATGTTGAAAGTTTAAGTCAGTATTTGCTATTTGGGCCAGATGCTAAAATGGATACTTATACTGTTAAAGCTGGTGATAGTATTGCAAGTATTAGTGAAGATAATAAAATGAACTCACAAGAATTTTTAATTGCAAATCCTAAGTATAAAAGTGAAGATTCTTTACTTGCTGTGGGTAGTAGTGTTAATATCACTATCATTGACCCGATTATAACACTTACATATGATGTATATGAAATTAATGAAAATATTACCCCATATACAACTGCAAATCCTGTTGTTGATAATACAAAAGAACCTAGTTATAAAGAACTTACAAGAGCAGGTGTTAATGGTATAACTTTGATTCATAGTTCATACCAAGTTATTAATGGTGAACGTTCAACTGGTGTTGAAATTAAAGATAGAAAAGTTATAAGAGAAATGGTTGAAGAACAATATACAATTGGTAAAAGATATGGTGGATATTATTATCCAACTAGTGGTTGGGGTTATCCTACAGAATATCCTTATGTTGTTACAAGTCCTTTCCAATGGAGATGGGGAAAACACCACGATGGTATTGATATTTCTGGTACTGGTTATAGATCAAGAATATTTGCTGTTGCTGATGGTACTGTTGTTGAAGTTGGTTATAGAAGTACAGATGGTAACTTTGTAATTATTGAACATGAAGGTAATATTTATACACAATATGCTCATATGTATGGAGCTACTGTAAAAGAAGGTCAAAGTGTTAAAAAAGGTGATCAAATTGGAGAAATGGGTAATACTGGTTTTGTTCTTCCAGCACCAAGTAAATATAATCCAACTGCTGGTACACATCTTCACTTTGGTGTTTCGATAGGCCATCCGTTCCATGGTTCTTATTCATTCCAAAATCCAACGAGGTATATTAGGTTCTAATGAAAGTTGTAGTGTTATCAAGTGGTTCTAAAGGTAATGTAACTTATTTAGAAACAAAAAATAAAAAGTTTTTGTTAGATGCTGGAAGAAATTATAAATATATTAATGAAAATTTAAAAGATATTGGAGTGGATATTAAATCAATTGATTATGTGGTTATTACCCATAATCATTCAGACCATATTGCTGGTCTTAAAACGGTTTTGGATAAAACTGGGGCGGCACTTATTGTTAGTGAAAAACTATTTTATTCAATTGAAGATGTAAAGGAATATAAACATATTATCGTGCTTGAAGATGAAATAGACTTAGATGGAGTACATATTACTTCATTTAAGTCTAGTCATGATGCCCCAGATTCTAGAAATTATGTTTTTGAAGAAGATGGAAAGAAAATATGTTATGTAACAGATACAGGTTATGTAAATACTAAGAATTTTAAATATTTGAAAAATTTAGATGTTTACCTTTTTGAAAGTAATCACGATATAGAACTTCTTACACATGGACCTTATCCAGATTGGCTTAAAAGAAGAGTACTTTCTGATGAAGGCCACCTTTCTAATAAAGCATCATCATTTTATTTAACTAAGTTAATCGGAGATAAAACTAAGAAGATAGTATTAATTCACTTGAGTGAAACTAATAATACAGAAAGTGTAGCAATGGATACTATAAATAATACTTTTAAAGAATATGGTATTGATTTTGAAAATATTGAATGTGCTAGACAAAATGAAAAAACGGAAGTAATAGAAATATGATTAAAATATTATGTATTGGTAAAATAAAAGAAGATTATTTAGATAAGTTAATAGATGATTATAAGAAAAGAATAGGTAAGTATATTAAAATAGAAATAGTTGAACTTAAAGATTTTGCTGATTATGATAAAGAAATTAATAATTTAGTAAAAAATATTAAAAAAAGTGATTATAACATTGGACTTGATTTAAGTGGAAAAATGATTACAAGTGTAGAATTTGCTGAAAAAATAGATAATGTTTTACCTAGAAATAGTAATATTACATTTATTATTGGGGGTTCTTTAGGGCTTAATGATGAGGTTAGAAGTCTTTGTGATGAATTAATTAGTTTTTCAAAAATGACTTTTCCTCATGGTTTGTTTAGAGGTATTTTGCTTGAACAAATTTATAGGGCTTGTAAGATTAATAATCATGAAATGTATCATAAGTGAGGTATTATGGAAATAGAAAGAGTTAAAAATATGAAAGTAGCTTTGACACATGCAGGAAAGTTTCATGCTGATGATGTATTCGGAGCTGCTTTTTTAAAGATAATAAATCCAGATATAAAAATTATAAGGAGTAATATTGTTCCGTATGATTTTGAAGGCTTGGTTTTTGATATAGGAATGGGGAAATTTGATCATCATATGGCTGATAATGAAGTTCGTGGAAATGGCATTCCTTATGCTGCTTTTGGAAAGTTATGGAGAGAATTTGCACCATCTTTATATGGAAATTATGTTTATGAAAGTATTGATAGAAAATTAATTCAAGATTTAGATTTGGCAGATAATACAGGAAGTTATAATGCGTTAGCAATTGCTATTGATGCTTTTAATCCTGAGGATGTTAAAAATAGTGATAATGAATTTTTTGAAGCAATGGAGTTTGCTAGAAAAATACTTATAAATATGGTAGATAAACAAAAGAGACATGAAATGGATTTAGTGAAGGTAAAAAAGTATTATGAAGAAGCTGAGGATAAAAGAATAGTTGTTTTAGATGAACCGCTTTTTTATAAAGATTATTTGCCATTTACAGAAGCTATTTATGTTGTGTATCCGTCTAATAGAGGAGGATTTGCTGCGCAAGGAGTAACTATAAGTCCAGATACAAATGAACTTAAGAAGGATTTTCCTAAAGAGTGGGTTAAAAATCTTCCACCTTATTTGAGATTTTGTCATACAAGTAGATTCTTAGTAGCATCAAATAGTTTTGAAGAAATTATGCATGCTGTCAAGGAGGCTTTAAAATGATTGGAAATGATTGGGATGAAAAGTTAAAAGTTATCTGGGATAGTCCTGGTTTTAAAAATTTTTATAGAAAAATTATGCATGAATATGATGTCAAAGAAATTTATCCTCCGAAGGATTACATATTTAATGCTTTAAAGCTTACTAGTTATGAAAATACTAAAGTTGTTATTGTGGGTCAAGATCCATATCATGGTAAGGGGGAAGCTCATGGTCTTTCATTTTCTGTTCAAAAAGGAGTAAAAATACCTCCCTCACTTCAAAATATTTATAAAGAATTAAATGATGATTTAGGTATTCCTCCGAAGGATAATGGAGATTTAACAAAATGGGCTGAGCAAGGGGTTCTTTTGCTTAATGCTGTATTAACTGTTGAAAAAGATAAGGCTGCTAGTCATAGAAATTTGGGATGGGAGCCAATGACTGATTATATTATAAAACTTCTTAATTTAAAGGATGAACCAGTTGTATTTATTTTATGGGGTAATTTTGCTAAAGAAAAAGCAAAACTTATTACTAATCCTCATCATTACATTATTACTAGCCCTCATCCTTCACCTTTTTCTGCTTATTCAGGTTTTTTTGGTAGTAAACCATTTTCTAAAACTAATGAATTTTTATCTAAAAATGGGCTTGTACCAATTGATTGGTCAAAATAAGACTTGGGAAAACCAAGTCTTATTTCTTAGCTTATTTTAAGTATTAAGTAAGCATTGGTAATTACATTGGGTAACAATTGTTATCGTAGTTATATTGAAGTTTATTTTGTATAATATTCTATCCAGTAGGACCAGTAGGACCAGTTGGGCCGGTTGGACCAGTTGGACCAGTTGGACCTGTTTCACCTTGTAATCCTTGAGGTCCTGTTGGGCCTTGAGGAATTGTTAAGTTTAAAACATAATTAGGTGCTGTTCCAGTTATTGAAGCTGTAGCTTCTGTACCAGGTGCTCCTGTGGTAATGGTTCCAATTGCTAATGTTGGAGTTTCTCCGCTTGCCCCAGTTTCGCCTTGTAATCCTTGAGGACCAGTAGGACCAGTTGGACCAGTTGGACCAGTTTCACCTTGTAATCCTTGAGGGCCAGTTGGACCTGTTGGACCAGTTTCACCTTGTAATCCTTGAGGACCCGTTGGACCCGTTGGACCAGTTTCACCTTGTAATCCTTGAGGGCCAGTTGGACCTGTTGGGCCTGTTTCGCCTTGTAATCCTTGAGGACCAGTTGGACCAGTTGGACCCGTTGGACCAGTTTCACCTTGTAATCCTTGAGGACCAGTTGGACCAGTTTCACCTTGTAACCCTTGAGGGCCAGTTGGACCAGTTTCACCTTGTAATCCTTGAGGGCCAGTTGGACCCGTTTCACCTTGTAATCCTTGAGGGCCAGTAGGACCTGTTGGGCCTATTTCACCTTGTAATCCTTGAGGACCAGTAGGACCAGTTGGACCCGTTTCGCCTTGTAATCCTTGAGGGCCAGTTGGACCAGTTGAACCCGTTTCGCCTTGTAACCCTTGAGGTCCAGTTGGACCTGTTGGACCAGTTTCGCCTTGTAACCCTTGAGGACCAGTTGGACCAGTAGAACCTGTTTCGCCTTGTAATCCTTGAGGACCAGTTGGACCAGTTGGACCCGTTGGACCCGTAGCACCAGCTGGAATGCTAAAATCTAATACAGCATTTGATGATGTACCGGTATTAACAACACTTGCATTTGTTCCTGGTGCTGTTGTAGTTGTTACTCCGACTGTTATGGTTGCACCAGCAGGTCCCGTTGGCCCTGTAGGTCCAGTAGTACCAAAACATGTGTAAGTTACATTAGAATTTTCTTTATTAAAACAATCAATTAGTTGTCTTGCCCTTTTTATATTATTATTCATTTTGAACTCCTTTCAATTATAATCTATGAAGTGAAAATAAATTTGCTTATGATACTTGTCCATTTTTTTGTAAATTTATTTTTTTTACATTGTATGTTTATTCTAAATAAAAAACTGTTATAGTTTAAAGTCATCTATAACAGCATCTTGCATATTTTTACCATCAAAGAATGGTTTAATTTTATATCCGTGTATTTTTGCTACTAAATTTGTGGGAACTTTTCTAATTATTTTATTTAATTCACTAGTATTGCTATTGTAATAGCTTTTACATGAAGTTAATGTTTCATTTAATTTGTCGATTTCTTTTAGGTCTTTATTAAATTCTTTAGTGTTTAATTCTTCATGATCATTTTTTACTTCAAGGATTATGTTGTAAGCTTCCGTAAGTTTTCTATCAAGTTCATAATTACTAATTCTTTTATCTTTTAAATCAATGTATTCTTTCAAATAATCTTTTTTTGTTACTACTTTTTTAATTGCAATATTAAGTTTAGAAATAATGTCATATTTTTGTCTTAGAGATTCATCAATAATTCCTTCTGCTTTTTCTATTTTAAGTTTATAACTAACTAAATTATTATATATGGTAGCATATATTATAGCTAGTATACCTGTTATTATAATTATAAGTAATATTACTTCGAATAAATTCATTATTATCACCATTTATATTGTATCAAATGATGCTTTTAAAGTAAATAAGGTTATATAAAGTTTACATGTTTATTAAGTTGCTTTATAAATGAAATTTTATATAAATTGGCTTAAATAAATTTTATCAAATATATAAAATTCTTTTTTTACTATATTTTTTTGCTCTTTAATGATATAATTAGTTTGACATTTGGTTTTTCAACTTTTATTAAGGGAAGAAGGTTAAAAATGAAAAATAGGAAAATAAAGCAAGTGTCTATTCCTTCATTAGTATGTATTATATCTATAATTATTGGTTTAACTACAAATAATTCATTTTTAGGAGTGATAATATTAATAACTGGAATATTAAATAGTTATTATGGCAGTATAGGTAATAAAATCAATTTTCCAATAGGTGTTATTAATAATTTAGCATTGTCATACATTGCTTTTAAAAACAATAATTATGGTTTAGTAATATTTAATTTGTTATTTTTTATGCCTATTAATATTAAAAGTTACTTTGAATGGGATAAAAATTCAAATAAGAATTTAGTAAAAAATAGAGGATTGGGTATTAAAAAAGGTCTAATTACAATTATTTTGTCAATTATTATTGGAATGATTGTTTCCTATCTATTGGGGTTAATTCCTGGGGAACGATTAACATATTTAGATTCTTTTACTAACGTTATTAGTCTTATTGCTGGTATTCTATTAATGTTACGATATAATGAATCTTGGATATTATATTTAATAAATAATGTTTTAGATTTAATATTATGGATAATAAATTATAGTAGTGATGGTTTTGATTCATTAATGGTTTTATTAATGTCTATTATGTATTTATTAATAAATATATATGCTTTATTTAAATGGAGGAGTACAGATGAAAAATTATAAAAAATATATTTTTGATATTGATTATACAATATTAATTCCAGATTGGTCAAAGGAAGATGATTATTTTAAATTATATATTCCTTTAGAAGAACAAGAAAGGTTTTTTAAATGCAAACAGGATATTTTAAATAAATATGAACGTGATTTTCCAAAATATAATACAAAAACATTAAGTGATTATTTTGGAAAATATGGTTTTACTGTTACTGAAGATGTTATTAATGGTTGGATGTTATATAATGGTGAAACAATTGTTGATGAAGTAGTAGATGGTACTTTAGCATTATTTGAATATTTGAAAGAAAATGATAAAGAAATAGTTATTTTAACTAACTGGTTTAGTGGGACACAAATTCCAAGATTAAAAAGAGCTGGTCTACTTCAATATATTGATAAAATTGTTGCTGGTGAAAATGCAATGAAACCCGGTTTAAAGTCTTTTGAATTAGCAATTGGTGAAACAGAAAAAGAAGATTGTATTATGATTGGTGATAGTATCAGAAGTGATAAAGCTGGTGCTGATAATGTAGGTATAGATTGCTATATAGTTGATAAAAATCATACTATACAAGACTTATATGAGGTAATTAGAAGCAATGAAAATGAAGTTAAAAAACAATTATAATGAATGTCTTACTAATTTGGCATGCTCAATTTCAAAATATTTTGGAGTTTCATATAAACATAATACTTTAGATTATATTGATACATTACTTGAAGAAAAAAAGCCCAAAAATGTTGTAACTATTCTTTTGGACGGAATGGGAAATTCTTTGTTGGATAAACATTTAACAAAAGATTCATTTTTTATAAAAAATAGAATAAAAAGTATTTCAACTGTTTTTCCTGCTACGACTGTTGCAGCTACCACAAGTATGCGTACTGGATTAAATCCATGTGAAACTGGAATGTTAGGATGGACTATGTATTTTGATGAATGTGATGATACAATTGTTACGTATACTAAGTCATTAAAATGTGACGAGAATAACAAAGTTTTACAAAGTGCAATAGAATATATGGATAAATATTTGACACAAAAAGAAGTTACGGATCTAATAAATGAGGAAACAACGTTTAAAGGATACAAAGTAGTACCATATGACGATGAAAAATATATTGATTTAGATGATATGTTTAATAAAATAGAAAATATATGTAATAATAATGAAAAAAAGTATATTTATTCATATTGTGATGAACCAGATTATACTTTACATGATTTAGGTACTAACAATAGTGAAATAAAAGATATTATTATTAATATGCAGGATAGAGTTTATAAATTAGCACAAAAAATAAATGATACTATAATTTTTGTTGTTGCTGATCACGGACATTTAGAAGCAGAAAATATATTTTTAGAGAATTATCAAGATTTTTTAAATTGTTTAGAAGAATTACCATCAATTGAACCTCGAGCAACAGCTTTTTTTGTAAAAAATAATATGAAAAAAACTTTTGAGTATTTATTTGAAAAATATTTTGGAAAGTATTTTTATTTATTTACAAAAAGTGAAATAATAAATATGAAATTATTTGGTGATGGGGAAGAAAATAAAAAGTTTAGAAGTGAACTTGGCGATTATATTGCAATATCTTATACTAAAAAGGCTTTTATTTATAAAGGGGATTATCCATTAATTTCACAACATTCTGGATATTCAGATGAGGAAGTATTTGTACCTTTAATTGTTATTGATACAAATGAAGTGAAATAGTTCAATACTTATGGTTTGTTTTTAGAAAATGCTTTAAAAAAATTATTGTGAAATGAATAAAATTTTACTTTACATCTACAATAAGAGTAGGTGTTTTTTCTTGTTAAAATAAAGCTATTGTGGTAAACTAAATGTATAGATAGTGAGGAAAATATGAAATTTATAGAAAATGTTGAAATAAATAGATATAGAGAATTTGAAAGTAATCATAAAAAGTCTCATTTTTTACAAAGTTATGAGTGGGGATTGTTTTGTAAAAGAGCTAAAGGACAAGTTCCGTGTTATGTAGGGATGGAAGATGAAAATGGTAATTTGGTTGCTACATGTTTGATTTTGCTTAGAAAGACTCCGTTTGGTTTTAGTTATGGTTATGCTCCGCGTGGTTTTATTTTGGATTATAGTAATAAAGATGTTATTAAAGTGTTTACTACTTATTTAAAAGAATATATGAAAAATAATAAAATTATATATATTAAGTTTGATCCTGATATTAAATATCAAGATATTGATGAAAATGGAAATAAAATAGATGGTGGGGAAAATAATTATGAACTATATGATTATATGCTTTCTTTGGGTTATAAACATACTGGTTTTTATAGACTTTATGAAGGAAATCAACCGAGATATACTTTTAGAATTAATTTAAAGAAATCTTGGGAAGAGATAGAAGCTAAGTTTAATAAATCATTTATGAAATCTGTTAAAAGAAGTTATAGTTATAATTTAATTGTTGATAATGATGTAAAAGTAGATGATTTTTATAGATTACTTCAAAGTAATAGCTCTAAAGATGATTTTGATCCTCATAGTTTGGAGTATTATAAAATATTTAGTGAAGAAATGTCTAAAGATAATAATATGAAGTATTTTAATATTAGTATTAGACCTAAGGAATTACTTGAGAATATAAATAAGGAAATAGATGCTTTAAATAAAGAACTTGAAGTAAGTAAGAAAAAAGAAGCAGATATTAAAAATAAAATATCTCGTTTAGAAAAAGAAAAAGAAGTATTTAGTAAAATTGATAAAGATGAGGTATGCATTTGTTCTTTGATTTGTACTTATACTAAAACGCATGCTTGGAGTTTATATATAGGCAGTGATGATTTAGCTAATTTTACTTTTGCAGTTACTAGAAGTTATTATGAAGCTATTAAAGATGCCTATAATAATGGTTATGAGTTCTTTGATTTGTTTGGTACACCAGGTGATCCAAATACAAAATATAAGAACTTGGCTAAGCTTCATGATTTTAAAAGAAAATTTGGAGATGAATATATTGAGTTTATCGGAGAATTTGATTTAGTTAATAATAAGTTATTATATAAAATGTTACCAATTATGTTAAAGGTTTATAGAAAACTAAGGAGGAAATAATGCTTAAAGTAATAGATGAAAATGAATTTAAAGAATTTGCTTTAAAAAATCCTTATTTTTCGATTTATCAATTACCTGAGTGGGGAACTTTAAAAAGTGGTACTGGTTGGGTAAGACATTTACTTGGGTATTATGAAAATGATACTTTAGTGGGCGCAACAATGCTTCTTGAAAAGAAAATGCCATTTAATTTAAGTTTGTATTATTCCCCACGTGGGTATTTAATTAATGTGAATAACTATGATCTTTTAAAAAGATTTAATGATGAAGTAATAAAATATATTAAAAATAATCATGGATTTATGTTGAAAGTGGATCCAAATGTTATATATGCTACGAGGGATAGTGAAGGTAATTTAATAGAAAAATGTGGAGAAAATGGTTATTTTAACTTTAAAAAGTTGGGATTTAAACATATGGGGTTTAGTCAAAACTTTGAAGATTTACAGCCTAGAGTACTTTGTAGGATAGAACTTAAAAGTACCTATAATGATACTTTAGAAACATTTAGTAAAAGTACTAGAAAAAATATAGCAAAGACTTATGATATGGGTGTTAGAGTAAAAACTATTGATACAAGTAAAATTGATGAGTTTGTTAAATTGTTAGAAGATACAGCAACAAACAAAAATTTTATTATTAGACCTGCATCATATTATAAAAAAATGGTAGATTTGATGAATGATTATATTACACTTTATATTGCTTATATTGATACTAATCTTTATTATGATTATGTTTGGAATGCTTTGGAAAATACTAAAAAAGAATTGAAAGCGTTAGAAAATCAAATGAAGAAAATAAATATAGGGGATAAAATAAAAAGACATCATGAAGAACTATCAAGTAAAATAATTAAATTAACTAAAGAACTTGATGATGCTACTAATTTACGAAAGACTAATAAAGAAATAAATATTGGGGCTTTAATGAGTGTATTTACGGGTTGTGAAGGTATTACATTCATGAGTGGTACTTCATCAAGTTATAAAGGTTTTAATCCTAAGTATGCTTTTTATAGAGAGCATATTGAAGATTCTATAAAGAGACATTTAAAATATGTTAATTTTTATGGTATATCTCTAGATATGGATAAAAATGGTCCTTACTATGGGATTTATGAGCTTAAGAAAGGATTTAATCCTGAAATAATTGAATTAATTGGAGAATTTGATTATGTTATAAATCCAATTGTTTATTATGGATATAAGTTAGCTTTAAAGGGCTATAGATTAATGAAAAAAATTAGAAAATAATGTTAAAAACTATTGCAAATAGTTGAACTTTGTAATAGTTTTTTTAATCTTTATTTATTACTAATTATATTAAAATAATATTGTGCAAAATCGTTTCAAAAAAATTGACCATTATGTAAAATTATGATAAAATTTATATATCAAGTGTTTCTTGTGAATAGGAGTGATTTAAATGAAAAAAAATAAGTTAACAAAAATATGCTTTTTAAGTGTCACTTTTTTATTCTTGTTTTTGATTAATATAAATGTTAGAGCTAGTGTTTTAGAAAAAATAAATGTTAAAAATGATTTAGTTAGAGTGGTAGTCAGTGCAGAAAATGAGAACTGTCCTGCCTTTGGAGATCCAAATATTGAAACAGATCCTGCTTATTGGATTCAATGGATATTAAATTTAATGAAATATATGGCAATTATTGCTTTGCTAGTTTTAGTTATATCAGATTTTTTTAAGGCTATAGTTGAAAATGATAAAGATGCTTTGAAAAAGGCAGGAAGTAGAGCTTTAAAGAGATTTATATATTGTGTTTTATTGTTCTTTTTACCAACTATTATAAGTTTAATTATGACTATGTTTGGGGCTTATGGAACATGTGGTATAGGATAGGTGATTAATGTATGAAAGCTGATGCAATTGGCTTATTGATGTGGATAGATACGATAATTTATGGCTTTGTAGATTATGTGTATGATATTTTTAATGCTTTGGCAAAAGTTAATCTTTTTAAAACTGAGGATTATCAAACAATTGTAAGTAGAATTTATGTTGTTTTAGGGTTGATTATGTTATTTGTTTTGGCTTATTCTTTGCTTAAAGCTGTTATTAATCCTGATGAATTTGCAAAAGGTGAGAGTTCTTTTCCAAAACTTATTAAAAATGTTGTTGTCTCTTTGGCAATAATTGCAATTTTGCCAACAGCTTTTACAGTAGCATTTAATTTCCAAAATGCTGTTTTAAATAAAAATACTATTCCTGGATTAGTTTTTGGAGTGAATTCCGAGGATTATAACAAAGCTACAGATGCAGATGCTGGTAGGGATATGTCTTATTATGTTTTGTCAGCTTTCTTACATCCTAATTTTGATTGGTGTAATGAAAAAGGATATGCTGTAAATGACAACGAAAGTGGAGATGTTAATTTAAGTGAATGCGCTTCTGAAATAGATGGAGATGGTGATTGGCTTTTAACTAATGGAGAGGATTTAAAATCTGTTACTGAAAATTTTAAAGCTGGGTCTTATGATATATCAGCGTTTAATGATTTTGGCGAATCTGCTGCTGCTGGTAAATTAACTTATAATGTTTTTATTTCAACTATTGCTGGTGTATTTTTACTATATGTTCTATTGAATTTTTGTTTTGATATGGCTGTTCGTGTTGTAAAACTAATGTTTTTTCAAATTATTGCTCCAATTCCTGTAATCTGTAGGGTTATACCTGGTGGAAAATTAAAGGATGTTTTTAGCGACTGGATGAAAAAAACTATAAGTACATATGTTGAAGTTTTTATAAGAATTGCTATTATGTATCTTGGTGTGTTTATGATTTCTCAAGTGGTTGATAATTTTTCTAGTGCTAATTTGGGTAATTTAGGACCAACTCAAAAATTGATTGCTGAAGCATTGATAATTATGGGAGTTGTAATATTTATGCGTCAAGCGCCAAAACTTATTGGAGATATGTTCCATTTAGATTCTGGAGGAATGAAACTTGGACTTATGGATAAACTTGCAATGGGCGGTGCTTTAACAGCTGGTGCTGTTGCTGGTGGTGCTTTTGGTACTTTAGGAAGAAATCTTGTTAGTGGTGCTCGTGGCGTTAAAAATGCTGATGGAGCTTGGAATAAGGTTAAAGCAGGATTATTTGGTGCTGCATCTGTTGGTGCTGGAACACTTTCTGGTGCTGCTAGAGGATTTAATCGTGGAAAAGGTGCTAAGAATTTAGCTGATATGAAGAAGGCAGCAGGCGGAGCTGTTGCAGCGACTTCTGCAGCTAAAGCAAAAAGAGATGCCTATAGGGCTTCACATACAAGTGCAAGCGGTGCATTGGATACTCTTGGTAATGTAATGCTAGGACATATTTCAGATGCTGGTGTTGGTGTTGCTGAATACTTTGGCGTTAATAATGTTGAAGATTTGGTAAATGACAATAAACTTATTGATGATATCGCTTCAAAGAAAAAAGCTGTTGCAACATCTGTTGAGTCAGTTATTGATAAAGAAGCTAGTAAAGCTAAATCTGATTTTAAACTTGGTGCATTTAACGCAACCGAATTAAGAAGAAGAAAATTAGCAATTCAAGATGCACAAGCTGGTAATTTATTAGATGCATCTGGAAGAAAGATTACTGTTGCAGAAGCTCAACAAGCTTATGATGAATATCGTTATGATTTTTCACAAGCTGCTCAAAATATTGCGTTTTTATCAAAAGAACATTTTGAAAATTTGAAAATGTCTAGTGATGCCTCAGAACGTGATATTTATGTTAAATTCTCTGAAGCAAGTTCAAATGCTGATGCATTTAGAGCAACTGTTTCTAAAAATATTGGTGCGCCATACTTACAACAGGCAGGTTTTACTATAGATTATCTTAAGGGTGACATGCAAGTTGATGTTAAAGGCAAACCATTGAAGAGTATGGGAGATATTTTAGATGTTGCTAAAGCAAATAACAATAGAGAGATTGCTAATAGGCAAAAACAAAGTCAATCAAATAATTCAAATAAATAATAAGAAAGGGATGAAAAGGGATGAATAATTATTTAATACCTGCAAATTCAAAAAAATCACAATTAATATTAGGATTTTTTACATTAACTGATATTATACTTTTTGGATTTGGTTGTGGACTTACAATATTGCTGCTTATGATAGTGCAAAATGCAAGTATGTTTCAAATGATTTTGATACTTATGCCTGCGGTTATAACTGGATTTTTAGTAACACCTGTTATGCATTATCATAATGTGTTGCAATTTATAACAAACGTGTGTAATTTTATATTTAATCCACGCAGATATTATTGGAAAGGTTGGTGTGTTAAAGATGAATTCAAAGAATAATTCACAAAATGGTGTAAATTTTACTGAAGATTGGTTACCTGTTAAACAAATATTAAATGGTATGATACAACTTGATAATGGTTATTATGTAACTGGTGTTAAGGTTATGCCTAAAAATATATTTATAATGGATCCTGGGACGCAACAAAATACTATATATCAACTTAGAAATTTTTATAATAGCATAGATTATGAATTTTGGCTTCTTATTGCTGATAGACCTGTTGATATAGATGTTTATTTGTCTCAACTTCAACTTATGTATAACAATGCTCAAAGTAATACTACTAGAAAATTAATAATGCAAGATATAAATAAAGCAAATTTATTTATGAGTAGTGAGTATAATGTTGTTGATACTGAATATTATATTTTATTTAAAGAAAAGAGATTAGAACTTGTTCAAAAGAAGTTACATAATTTAATAAGTGGACTTGCTAATGCTGGACTTCAATCAACACAAACAAGTAATAATGATTTAAGAGTAGTTCTTGATAACTTCTTAAATGGTGGAGATACTACTACTTTTGGGGCGGTGATGTAATATGACAAAAATTAAAAGTGAAATAGCTCCTAAAGGTATGGAGTTTAAACCAACAGAATTTATGTTAGGTGGAAAATATTCAACTATTTTAACTGTAATTTCTTTTCCAAAAAATATAGCACCTGGTTTTTTATCTGATATTACAAATATTCAAGGTGTTAAAATAGCTATTAAGCATATACCTATTCAATTTAGTGTACTTCAAAAAATGCTTAATAAAGAAATAGCTGATTTAAAAACAAGGTATCAAAGTGAAAAAGATCAAACAATGCAAGAAAGAATAAGACAAGACTATGAGTCTTTGGAACAATTTATACAGATGCTTGCAGCTACTCAAGCAAGAATATTTGATTTTCAAATGCATTTAATGATTACTGCTGATAATAAAGAGGAATTAGAACTTAGAAAGATACAAGTAAGAAGTTATCTTGATGCACTAGGAATGAGAGCTATTGCTTTAATGTTTGAACAAGAAAAGGCATTAAAGTCAATTCTTCCAATATTCCCACCTCAAGATATTGAAAATAGAATTGGTACTCCGATACCATCAGTTACAGTGGCTGCTATGTATCCATTTGTATTTGATAGTATTAAAGACCCTGGAAGTGCAACACTTCTTGGTGTGGATTTCTCTGGTGGTGTTATTCTATTTAATCAATTTTTATATCAAATAAAGAAAGAAAATAATAGAAATAATGCTAATGTTATTTTACTTGGTATGAGTGGTAGTGGTAAGTCTACTGCTGCAAAAGTACTTCTTAGAACTCATATAAGAAATGGATTTAAAGTTGTTTGTGTAGACCCAGAAGGTGAACTTGGAGAAATGTGCAATAGTATGGGTGGAGATTTCTTAGACCTTGGTAAAGGTGGAGAATTTGGTATGATAAATCCTCTTGAAATTGTTATCGATGCTGATGAAGAAGAAATTGCACAAGGTCTTGGTTATACTGTTTTAACTAGAACTTTACAACAAGTTAAAGCTTTTATGAAATATTATTCACCAAGTATTGAAGATGATGTTTTAACAATGTTTAGTGATGTTTTACAAGAAACTTACAAGAGATTTAGAATAGATTATAATACTGATTTTACTAAGTTAACTAGTCAAGATTATCCAACATTTGATGATGTTTATGCAACCATAAAGGGTCATTTAATCGGTATGACTGATGCTACTCATGAAAGAGATGTACTTGAAAGACTAGAACTTAAAATTAGACCTTTAGTTAAGGAACTTAGATATTATTTTACTGGCAAAACTACATTAAATATTGAAAGTGATTTTATTGTATTTAATATAAAAGAACTTATGAATAGTGATGAAAACATTAAAAACGCCTTATTCTTTAATATTTTGAAATATGCTTGGGGTCTATGCTTAGATAAAGATATTAACACTGTTATGATGGTTGATGAAGCACACGTTTTACTTGCTGGGCATAATGAACTTGGTGCTGAATTCTTAGCACAAATGCAAAGAAGAAGTAGAAAATATAATACGGGTACAATTATTATAACTCAACAACCAACAGACTTTGCTGCTCCGAATATTATTACTCATGGTAAAGCAATATTTGATAATGCTTCATATTACATTGTAATGGGACTTAGAAAGCAAGCTGTTGAAGACTTAGCTAAGTTAATAGATTTAAATGAAAATGAAAAAGAAACTATTAAATATTATAATCAAGGAGAAGCTTTATTTATATGTGGTAACAAGAGAATGAAAATTCAAATTGTTGTTACTCAAGAAGAATTAGATTCATTTGGTTCAGGTGGAGGTTTTTAGATAGTGAATAGTAGAAAAAGTGATAATAATAAAAATAAATTATTATATGATCCTAATCAAGCAAACTTAAGAAGATTAGGTGCTTTTTCTAGTGTACAAAACTATGATGAAAATGAAATTGATGATGTAAGAGATGAAGAATTAGAAAATAATGATTTTGAAGAAAAAAATATTACTGATAATTCTTCTCCTTCTTCAAGTGCTTTAGATGATGCTAAAGAACTTGGAAAAGGACAAGCTAAAAGCACTGTTTCAAATGCTGCTAAACAAGTTGGTAAGCAAGTGGCTGCTAAAGGTAAAGCGGTAGCAAGTGCATTAGGTAAAAAATTAATAGCTTTTATTGCTGCTAATCCATGGGTGCTTGCAATATTAGCAGTTGTAATTGTCATTTTTTTAATTATTTTACTGATTGCAGGTGGAGGTTCAAATGGTAATGGTTATTATAGTCAAGAATGTAATTTTAATGCTTCTACGGTTAGTTTAACAACATGTGGTGAAAGTACTAGTGCTACGACTTTAGATTTAAAAAGTTATGTTCTAGGAACTACTTATAGTTTAGCTAATCAAAAGGAATTAAATGATGAGGCTTTAAAAGCACTTATGATTATAGTAAAAACAAATGCTTTAAGTTATGGTGGCTATAATAATAATTCTAAATTATTAACATTAAATACTTGTAATTTTACTTATGAAAAATTAGATACTGATAATGAAAAATATGAAAAGTATAATTCTTTGTATAGTGATATTGAAAATTATTTGTTTTTATCAGCTTCATATAATTCAACAATTGATAGTTTAAATTCTAGTAATTCATTAAACTTAATGCAAGAACAATTTGATTTTTTAGAAAATACTACAGATTCTTTTAACGATATTTTAGATCAATTATATAATCCAAATAAAGAAGATGAACCTACAGAAGATGATTCTCTTGTATATGTTAATAACTTATTTATTGGTGATTCTAGAATGAATCAAATGAAGAACTATGGAATTGTTGACTCTTCAAAAGTAATATATGGTGGTGGTTATGGATATAACTGGTTCATTGGAAATGGTACTTTTAGTGCTAGTTATACTAATGCAATTAATGGTGCTATAGAAGAAGTTAAAAATAAAGTTAAAAAAGATACTAATTATAATATAATAATTTGGTTAGGTGTAAATGATTTAGCATACATAGATGCAAGTGAATATTTTAATAAATATTCTGAATTAGCTCAAAATGATTGGAGTAATTATAATTTATATATAGTTAAGGTTGGTCCTGTTAGTGATGATGCTGATATTTCTAACGATAGTATTGATAATTTTAATAGTTCAATGAAAGATTTAATAAATGGTAGTAACCTAAGTAATATTAAATATATAGATATTAATTACAATATAACAACTTATGATAGTGAAGGATTACATTATGGTTCTGATGATTATAGTAATATATATAATCAAATTATAAAGCAAGTAGGAAATAATAGTAGTATGAGTTCTCGTTATAAAATATATAACTTAGATGATTATTGTGAATTTATAGTTGTTGATAAAACTGGTGAAAGTAATGCTTGTGAAGCTATGTCAATATCTTCAACTTCGCTTAGTAAGGATCAATTTGTTAGTAAATTGGAATCCTATTATGGAAATTCCAGTGCATCATATACTACTTTATTTAAAGAAAATGCGGGATCTATTTATGATTTGGCTGTTAACAATGGAATTAATCCCGAATTGATTGTTGTTAGAGCGTCTTTAGAAGGATATAGTCCAGCATCACAAGGATATTCAAGTTATTATAATTATTGGGGTATTAGATGTTATAATAATCAACCTCTTAGCACTTGTGCATCTTATAATTCATTTCAAGATGGTGTTTTGGGATTTATTAATAATGTATCTCAATATTCTTCATTAAGCTCAATGATGCAGAAATATGCATATATAGGGTCATATTGGTATAACCCTCGAAATGCTGGTTCTGGTGGATGCTATTATTATCCATATATAAAGAAATATATGTCATCATCTCGTTCGAGTGAGGTTGAAACTGCTTGCAATAGTGCTAATGTTTGTAGTGGTTCTAATTGTATGAAAACTACTGATGAAGATCAACTTGCATATTCAATGTGGCAGGTTGAACAAATGGCTAATCAAAGAAATACTATATTTAACATGACAAGCGATTTTTGTGATGGCTATTCACAAAATTGTACGATATATGCTCAAGGTGATAGTAGATGGAAATCAATTTCTCTAGGTAAATCCAATACTACTATGGGTGCATCTGGTTGTGCTGTAACTTCAATTGCAATTGGAATTTCTTGCTCTGGAACTGAAATTACTGTAGCAAATTTTGATGCTGGTAAATTTATTGAAGCATTAAATGCTGGTTCTTGTTTTACAAATGATGGTTCCATTTATTGGGGATGCAGTGCCATTACCAAAATAGCTCCCAATGTAAAACTATTATATACTGAGTCAGGAATGAAAGATAAGTCTAATGAATATAAAACAGAAGCTATTAATAAATATAATGTTGATAATAATTTTATTTTAGTTCATTTTAAAAATGATAGTCATCCAAGAGGACATTATGTAGTTGTTACAAAATTGAGTGGAAATAATATAATTGCTAAAGATCCATCAGGGGGAAAGGTGTCAACTATTTCTTTGGATGTAGTTGATCAAATAGTAGTTTATTCAGCTTAAGGAGGTATATTATGAATAAAAAAGTTCCAATTATTATAATATGTGTTTTAATGTTCATAATAATTTTGTTATTAATAGTATTTAAAGATCGAGTTAACGATGACAAAAATGTTAGTGAAACTTCTTATTTAGTCATTGGCGATGATAGTGTTTGGAT
The DNA here is from genome assembly GCA_900551525.1 of uncultured Mycoplasmatota bacterium. Lineage (GTDB taxonomy): Bacteria > Bacillota_I > Bacilli_A > RF39 > UBA660 > Onthocola_B. The sequence continues at coordinate 11,066 of URWD01000009.1, read as the reverse complement.
GTATGATGATAAGTGGCAAAAAGCTTCATATAATTTAATTGAAAGTAGAAAAATGAATGTTTATATTGATAGTCTTTATAAAGGAAGTTTTACAATGAAACATGGTAATAAATGGAATTTATTTCTTAATAATGATTATTATTCTTACGATGGAGAAATGATAGCTTTTTCAAGTGATTTTATTCACATAAAAAATTTTTCTGTTACTAATATTGACAATAAAGATTTACAAGAAATTAATAAAATTTTAAAATTTGATTATAAATTAGATGCTTTTTCTACAGCTGATAAGATAGATATCGATTTAAATAATGATGGTGAATTGGAAAGCATAATTAATGTTTCAAATTTAGATAAAACAAATCAAGATACTTATTTTAATTTACTTTATGTCTATAATAGAGATGATGTTGATGTATTAATTAATGAAGATGTAAGTCCAGCAGATTATTTTAATGCTCCTGTTTATAATATCAATTATATTTTAGATATGAATAATCAAAGTAGTATTCTTATAAAGAAAGGATATTTCTCTGATGCTGGAAAGTCTGGAAATGCAATGTATCAATTAAGAGATGGAAAATATAAAATTGTTATGGAAGATTAGAAAAAAATGTAGTATAATAAATTAAATGAAAGGAACATGTGTTATGAAATTTAAAGTTGAACCAAAGGATTTTTTCCTTTTTGTGTTATATTGTATATTGCTATTTTATTTATGTGCAATTGCTGTTCTTAATTTTTCTTCTTTATCCACTGATGGAACATTTTATGGGTTACTTCCATTTAAAGCTTTTACACCACAATATTTTCCAGCCACCCTTGTATTGTTTATAGTTGCTTTAGTTGGTATTTTTACAAGTGTGTCTTCTTACATTTTTAAAAAAGATAAAGATGGTGGTATAGGTTTAATTTTTAAGAAAAAATCTAATGATGGTTATTCAAGTTGGGCTAAAGATAAAGATATAAAAGAACAATCTGGCGTAGAATGTGTTCATCCAACTGATGAAACAGTTAGTGCTGCTGGTATTCCTTTAATAAATAATGGAAAAGAAATTTGGGTTGATAATGGCGAATATCATAACTTGGTTATAGGTTCTACTGGTAGTGGTAAAACTCAAACAATAGTTAAACCAATGGTTAATTTACTTGCTAAAAAGGGTGAATCAATGATTATTACTGACCCTAAAGGAGAAATTTATAAATATAGTGCAAGTTATTTAAAAGAAAAAGGTTATAGAATAATTGTACTTAATTTTAGAGAGCCTCAAAGAGGTAATAGTTGGAATCCCCTTTCTCTTCCTAATCAATATTATAGAGCGGGTAACAAAGATAAAGCAATTGAACTTTTAAATGATGTTGCATTAAATATTTTGTATGATCCATCTAATAAAAGTGAATCTGATTTCTGGGAAAAATCTGCCGCTGACTATTTTTCTGGACTTGCTTTAGGATTATTTCAAGATGCTAAAGAAGAAGAAGTTAATTTAAATAGTATAAATGTCATGAGTACTGTTGGGGAAGAAAGATACGCAACAAGTAATTATATTAAAGAATATTTTGGTATGAAAGGTGAAAAATCTAATGCATATATGTTTGCATCTAGTACAATTAATGCCCCAAATGATACTAAAGGTGGTTTACTTGCAACATTTAGACAAAAGATAAGAAATTTTTCAACTGGTGAATCTTTAAGTGAAATGCTTTCTTATAGTGATTTCAATATGAAAGATATTGGGAATGGAAAAACTGCAGTATTTATGATTATTCATGATGAAAAGAAAACTTACCATCCTTTGATGACAATATTTATTAAACAATGCTATGAAACATTAATTGATGTTGCTCAAGAAAATGGAGGAAAACTTCCAGTTAGAACTAATTTTATATTAGATGAATTTGCTAATATGCCACCACTTAAAGATGTAGATGCAATGGTATCTGCAGCAAGAAGTAGAGATATTAGATTTACATTTATTATTCAAAACTTTGCACAACTTAATGATGTGTATGGGGATAATGTAGCAGAAATTATTAAAGGTAACTGTGGTAATCTAGTTTATTTAATTAGTACTGAAATGAAAGCGCTAGAAGAAATTAGTAAGATGTGTGGGGAAGTTAAGGTTACCGATGAAAAAGATAAAAATGCAACTAGACCACTTATAACAATTACTGATTTACAAAAGATGAAATTATTTGAAGCAATTATTATTAGACTTAGAACTAGTCCATTTAGAACAAAGTTAGAACCAGATTTTAAAATGGAATGGGGTATTGAAAGAAAAGAAGAAGATTATCCAACAAGGATGAAACATGAAGTTGAAATGTTTGATTTGAAAAAATTTGTTACAGAAGAACGTAGTAAAAGAATGGCACAAAACGATAATAATTTTGGTGGTAATAATCCTTTTAGACCTATGAATGATATGCCAGCATTTAGTCCTTTTGGACCTATGCCTTCACAAAATAGACCAAGTTCTTTAGGTAATATGGATATTGATAGTATGCTTAAAGATTTAGATGAAAAATTTAAAGAGCTAGATCGTCAAGAAGCTGAAAGAAATAAAGCTAAGGAAAATGCTTTTATGCCTAAAGATGATATTGAGCTTCCTAAACTAGATGAAAAGAAAGAAGAAAAAGATGAACCAATAATTGAAGTTAAGGAAGAACCTCAAATAAAAAAGGATATAATGGTTTCTGAAAATCCTAAAATTAATGTTGATAAAGATAGTAAGGTAATAGCAGATAATGTTATATCTGATGATGAATTCTTTGATGATTTCTTCGGAGAAGATTAAAACACAAGATTCTTTGTGTTTTTTTTTCTAAAAAAATTTAGAAATTTAATGTTCTGTATATAATTCGACATTTATTGCACCTTTAATATGGTAGGATAGAAATTGTTTCTACGAAAGGGGGTGTAATTATGCCAGTAGAAACTAAAGAATTTATTTGGCTCACTAATGATTTGGTATTTAAATATATTTTTAGTCATGAAGATATATTAATGGATTTTTTAAATTCTTATCTAGAGTTTGTAGGTTCTGATTTAAGAGTTTTAGATGCTCACATTACACCACAGAAATATGTGCAAAATGATCATATTAAACTCCATGATTGTTATCTTGATATATGTGTTGTTTTATCAAATAGAGAAATTATAAATATAGAGATGTATAATAATTTTGGAATGCCAGAATGTAAAAAAAGTCTAACATATGCATCAATGTTATATTCTCATCAGCTTAAGAAAAAAGAACCATATGAAAATGCCAAGAAAGTAACAAGTTTAAATATTATGAGAGGCAATTTTAATGAAGAAAATAATAGCTTATTAAATAGGTATGAGTTAATTAATTTGAAAAATCATAAAAAGTTGCTTGAAGATGGATTAGAAATGTTATTACTTAGACTTGACATTTTAGAAAAAGAAGAGTATTCTAAAGATAAATCAAGATGTATAAGGTGGCTAAAATTTATGAATGCAAAAGACTATGAAGAAGCAGAAGAAATAGCGAAAGGAGATAAGAATTTAATGAGCACAGTTGAAATGGTAAGGGACTTTGTAAGCGATCCAGAAGTTAGAAGTTTGTTTGACAGAGATAAATTAAAAGAAGAGTCAGCAGAACTACGTGGTAAGGAAGTTGGGATTAAGGAAGGAATAATTGAGACAGCTAAGAATATGTTGAAGGAAAATTATTCTTTTGAACAAATAAGTAAGATTACAAATTTATCAGCTTCTGAGATTAAAAAATTAGTGTAGTTAAGATAGAGAGAAATCTCTATCTTATTTAATTTGTTTAAATAATAAGTAGTTAATATGGCATTGATATAGTAAACTTAAAATAATTAGGTGTTTGTTATTTGGTTTTGATAAAAATATTCATATTATATATTGTGACTATATATGAATAGAATTAAATTAAGTGAATATAATCCGGGAATGGGAATTTTAATTGATGTTCAACATCCAGAGGATTACATGAAAAATCCTACATTAGGTAGTGTAAACATTTATGCTGATAAATTACTTTTTAATAGTAAAAATTATTTAGATTTTAGTAAAAAATATTATATTATATGTAATAAAGGACATTTAAGTGGAAGAGTAGTTGCTTATTTAGAATATCTTGGATATAATGTGACTCAAGTATTACATTAATTTAGTATTTTAAACAAAATGTGATATAATAATAAATGTGATTATTATGAATGAATTATTTAATAGTTTTTATGAATTTATTATGAGTACAATTGAGGCATTGGGGGTATATGGTCCTTTTCTTGGGTCTCTTTTCATTATACTTGAAAGTATTATACCTCCATTACCTTTATTTGTTTTTATTACAATTAATTTTTTAGCATTTGGTGGAGTATTAGGCTTTTTTATTTCATGGATATGTACATGTATTGGTTGCATTATTTCATACTATTTAGTTAAAAAATTTCTTAGAAATTGGATCGTTGATAAAATTAAAAATGTTAATTTACTTACAAAGTGTATGCATTATATTGAAAATCTTTCTTTGAGTCAAGTAACTGTTATTTTATCTATCCCGTTTACCCCTGCTTTTATGATTAATATAGCTGCTGGACTATGTAATATGAATTTTAAAAAGTTTGTAGTTGCTATTTTGATTAGTAAAATATTTTTGGTTTATTTCTGGGGAGTTGTTGGTACCAGTCTTTTAGATAGTTTACATAATCCAACAAGTATTATTACTGTTATAGTAATGATGTTAGTTGCTTATATTTTTAGTATTATAATAAAAAAAGTGCTTAAAATTGATTAAACACTTTTCTAATTAGTAACATATCTTTATTTGGTATATCATGAAATTTTAATGCTTCATTGATGGTATTTTGAAAGATTTTATTTATTATTTCACAATTTTCATAATTTATTTCAATATTGTTATCTATTATATACTTTTTAATTATCTTAATAAGTGATTGAACTTCATTACATGGAGTATCAATTTCTTTTTTTTCTTTTTCAACAGTTATTTTATATTCTGAAAATTCATATGGATTTTCAAAATCAGTTCCTGTTAAATCAATTGAAGCTTTTTGATAATATTTTATACAATTTAAATTAAATAATACTAATGTGCTAACTGAAAAAGAATCTATAATATTTTGGAATCTATGAATGTCTATTCTTCTTAAAGCATTTATATCAACGAATATTCCATCAAAATCTTTTGAAATCTTTTCGTAATCAATCCAGTTGTTACGTGGATATTTACTTTTTAAATAATTAATTTTTTCTATACTATCAATAACAAAAATAGTACTGTCATCTTTTAATGTGAAATGGATGGCTGGAAGTAAGTATGGATCATTAAATTGATGATAAAAAAGAATGTGTGGATGATAACATAAATATTCAACCCATTCATTATAATTTGAATATCTATTGTCATAGATTGTAGCCCAAAGACCTCCGATAGGTTTAACTCCATTAGAATTTTTAATTTCTAGAAATAAATCTGATGATAAATTATTTGTACCAATACTTAAGTAATTCATAATATCCCCCGTTTAGTGATTATTATTATAACATAATTTTTAAGAATTGCAAATTTTTTAAAATTTTGATATTATTATAGTGGTGGTATAAAATGAAAGAATTTTTAGACAAATATCTTGATAAATTTATTGCTATTATATTAATAGTGGCAGTTACTATAGTTATTAATTCAATTTTAGATAAAATAATTGATAGAACTATTAGAAGAAAAAGAAAGAAAAATGTTACAACATTACTCATGTTTATAAAAAGAATTAAAAAGTTAGTTCTATATGGACTTATGATACTTCTTGCTTTAGGGCAATTTGAAGCTTTTCATAGATTTTCTGTTACTTTGTTATCAGGATTAGGAATAAGTTCAGTTGTTTTAGGACTTGCTGCTCAAGAAAGCTTGAAAGATTTTTTTGGAAGCTTTGCACTTGTTATAGGTGATGCTTTTGAAGTTGGTGATTTTATTGAATGTCCAAATCAAGGTGTTAGTGGTACTGTTGAAGATATTACTATGAGACATACAATTATTAGAACCATTAATAATCGAAGGGTCATAATTCCTAATAGTCAAATGAACTCTTATACTATTGAGAATTTTAACTATTCAGATAATGAAAATATGAAATTAGTTGATTTTACTATATCTTATGAATCTGATGTTGATAAAGCAATGAATATAATTAAAGAAGAAATGTGTAAGATGTATCATCCAAATCCTAAAGGAAAAAATAAAGATGTTGAATTTCCAAAGGTTAGAGTTGCTAGTTGGAATGATTCATCAATTAGTATTAGAGCTTGGGTTTGGGGAAAAGATAATGGAGATACTTTTGAAAATATGTATAATTTAAATTATATTATTAAGAAAAGATTTGATAAAGAAGGAATTGAAATACCATATCCTCATGTTGTTACAATAAAGAAATAGTTTACATTAATTTGTAAATTATTTTTTTATATAGTATTTTTTTTGTAAAAAAGGTGTTATAATGACTATATAGTAAGGAGATGTTGTTATGAAAGCATGTGCAATTAAAGGCGTTAAACAATTTGAAATTAAAGAAATTGAAGAACCTAAAGCTGATGGTAAAAAAGTTATAATCGATGTTTTAAAGACTGGTATTTGTGGTTCTGATATTCATTATTGGGTTAATGGAGAACCTAAAGGATTAGTCATGGGACATGAATTTTGTGGTAGAGTTGTTGACCCTGGAGATAGACTTGATTTAGAAGTTGGTGATAGAGTTACTGCACTTCCTATTTCTCCATGTGGTAAATGTGAAGCTTGTCGTAAAGGTGAAGTACAATATTGTAATGCAACTTGGAGTGAAGCTGTTGGACTTTCAATTAATAATCCTGGAGGACTTACAAAACGTATTGCAGTTAGAAGTGATATGGTTATCAAAGTTCCTGATAATATGAAAGATGAGGAAGTTGCTATGGTTGAACCTACGGCGGTTGGTCTTCATGCAGCTCATTTAGGAAGAATTGCTGTTGGTGATGATGTTTTAGTTATTGGTGGAGGTATTATTGGTCTTGTTAGTGCTATGTTTGCTAAACTTGAAGGTGCTAGTAGAGTAGTTGTTACTGAAACTAATGAAGAAAGAGGGAAAAAAGCAGTTAAACTTGGTGTTGCTGATGAATGGAAAAATGCCTTAGATGAAAATTTAGTACCTGATATGATGGCTAAAACTAATGGTGGTTTTGATGTTGTTATTGAATGCTGTGGTAATAGTGCCGCAGTAAATAGTGCTCTTTCAATGGTTAAACCAGGTGGAATTGTAGTTCTAGTTGGTGTTGCTATGGATGCTGTTCCAACTTATACAATTATGGCTGTTATGAAAGAATTAGTTGTTCAAGGTGCTATTGCTTATACTTATGATGAATTTAAAGCTTGTATTGATTTAATAGCTAATAAAAAGTTAAATGCTATGAAGTTTGTTGATGATATTGTACCTCTAGATGGTGTTCAAAAAGCTTATGAAAGACTTACAAGTGGTAAAGATTCAGCAGTTAAAATAATTGTTGATCCTAATAAATAATATAAAACCTAACTATAACGTTAGGTTTTAATTTTCATATAATAATAAAGGAAGTGCTTTATGGATGATTTAAGTATTGATGTTTTAGTTAATAAAGAAAATATGTTAAGTATTGATTATATTCCAAAGAATATGTATATTGTTGATAATAATGAAAATAATTTTCATAATTATTTAATTGATAATATAAAACCTATGCTTAGAATGGAAGTAAAACCTTATATAGAAAAATTAATCTATGATGCTAATAATGATGGTATTAATATAATTATTGATAGTGCTTTTAGAAGTGGTACTTATCAACAAATTATACTTGATAAATTAATTTCTGAAAAAGGAAATGAAGCTTATAAGTTAATTGCTTTACCTGGAGCATCAGAACATCAAACTGGTTTAGCTGTAGATTTTGCTATTTATGAAAATGGTATATATAATGATGATATTAAAGAAGATGATAAAGAATCTATTTGGCTTAAAGATAATGCTTGGAAATATGGTTTTATTCTTAGATATCCTAAAGGTAAAGAAAATATTACTGGCTATAACTTTGAACCTTGGCATTATAGGTTTGTTGGTTTAGAACTTGCTAAGCAACTATATGAGCAAGATATTACTTTAGAAGAATATTATAGAAATAGAACAAGATAATAAAAATAACGTTTCAAATTCTGAAACGTTATTTCATTAAGTCTTCAATAGAAGTTTCTAGTATTATAGATAATAGAACTATTTTCTTTAATGGCATTTTCTTAGTAGAATCATTTTCACTTTCAAATCTTTTGTAGTGTGTATGATTGTAATCTAATAAAGCTGCGATATTTTCTGTAGTATAAGGATTAATTGTACTGTTTGAACCTAGCTTTTTAAATTCTCTGTACTTTTCTTTTCTTATTTTTTTAATATTTCTACATATTCTATAATATAGGTCATCATTATTGCATTTTGCAATTTTTTCTTGTAATTCTTGATAACTATAAACAGCCATACTTTACACCTCGGATATATTATCCCATAATATAAAAAAATTACAAGCCACTTATGGACACATTTTGACAAAAATAGCTATATTTTTGCTTGAAATTAGCTAAAAATGCTATATAATTAATTTAGAGGGTAGAAAATGAAAAGAAAAAAAAGAAATATAAGTATGCTTTTATCAAGCTTGGCTTTAGCACTTATTATTGGTATTTATACTTATTATACTGATAATAGTAGTGCTTATGTTAATAATAATGATATTACTAACATTAAATATGATATATCTGATATAGATAAATTTACAGGTTATAATTATATTGAACTTAATGGTAATATTCCTGTTTTTGAAGAAATTGATACATCTAAATCTTTTGAAGAGTATAGTGAACTTGATAGTTTAGGAAGAGCAGGTAGCGCGTTTGCTAATATTGGGGTAGATTTAATGCCTACGGAAAAAAGAGGTTCAATTGGAATGATTAAACCTTCAGGGTGGCATACTATAAAGTATGATATTGTTGATGGAAAATACCTGTATAATAGGTGTCATTTAATTGGTTATCAATTAACTGGTGAGAATGCTAATGAAAAAAATTTAATTACTTGTACGAGACAAATGAATACAAAAGGTATGCTTGATTTTGAAAACAAAGTTGCTGATTATATTAAAAGTACTAGTAATCATGTTCTTTATAGGGTAACACCAGTATATAAAGATGATAATTTGCTTGCAACAGGTGTTATTATAGAAGCTAAATCTGTTGAAGATAATGGTGAAGGTATTTTATTTAATGTATTTGTTTATAATATTCAAAATGGTATAGAAATAGATTATAAAACGGGAGAAAGTAGTTTAAAAAAATAAAAGTTAGACATAATAAATGAAGGAGTGATTAAGATATGTTTAATGGAAAAGTTGCAGTAATTACTGGGGGAGCAAGTGGTATTGGTCTTGCTACAGCTAGAAAATTATTAAGTGAAGGCGCTAAAGTTGTTTTAGTGGATTGGAATGAAGATGTTAGTGAGATAGCTAAAACATTAAATAATGATGCATTGGGTATTAGATGTGATGTTTCTAGTGATACAGATGTACAAAAAAGTGTGAATGATATTATAGAAAAATTTGGCCATATTGATTTTTTAGTTGCTAATGCTGGTATTGGGGGAGGTCCTAATAAAGCTCATGAAGTTAGTGTTGATGAATGGAATAAAGTTATTGGGGTTAACCAAACAGGAATATTTTTAATGAATAAATATGTCATTAGCGAAATGCTTAAAAATGGCGGAGGTGCCATTGTTAATACTTCATCAATGTATGGTTTAGTTGGTACGACGATGAGTTTTGCTTATTCAGCTAGTAAAGGTGCTATAAATCAAATGACTAGGTCACTTGCTCTTACTTATGCTCGTGATAATATCAGAGTTAATGCTGTGGCACCAGGTTATGTTGATACCCCAATACTTGCAGAAGTTCCAAAAGAAGCAAAAGATGCTATGGCAAATCAACTTCCTGTTGGTAGACTTGGTAAAGATACTGAAATTGCTAATTTAATTTGTTATTTACTTAGTGATGATGCTTCATTTATTACTGGTGCCATTGTGCCAATTGATGGAGGCTTTACAGCAGCATAATTTATGAGAAAGCTAGAATTAAATAGAGTTTATAAACATTTTAAAGGTGATTTATATTTAGTTTTAGATGTTGCTATAAATAGTGAAACTGATAAAAAGATGGTTGTATATAGAGCTTTATATGGTGAAAATACTTTATATGTAAGGGATTATGATATGTTCTTAAGTGAAGTTGACCATGAAAAATATCCAGATATAAAACAAAAATATAGATTTGAGTTACAAGATATTAAAAGTGTTAAAAAATAGAATGTTAAGAAAAAATCTTAACATTTTTTTATTTGAATTTGTAAGCTCCATATTAATGATGTAATGGGGTGGAATTTACTTTTTCAACGTATGGAGAATAAACAAAAATTTTTATACGTTAATATATGGCTGTATTTTGTTCTTTTATAAGTTATATTTTATATTGTATAATATGGAGATTAGATTATGAATAAAGAAATGAAAAAAACAATGTTATTAAGTATAGTTGGGGTTTTAACATTAATTACTTTGATATTTGGTGCAACATATGCATATTTTAAAGCCCAAGGTGGTGAAGGAGGTTCATCAAAGGTTGATGTTACAACAGCAACAACTGATTTGTTAACATTTAAAATTGATAAGGCCATTAATATTGGTATTTCCCAAAGTGAATTAAAAAAGGGTGGCACAGATGTTAGTGATTCAACCGGTGCACATGCAACACTCACCGCTAGTAATTCAAAAAATGTAGAAAAAACAACAAGAAGATATAATATATATTTTGTTATTGATACAAATGATTTTGAATATACAACACAGAATGGAACACCTGAGTTATATTTAAATGTAACAGATCCAAACGGAAATAGCCTTGAAAATATTACTGGACTAGTTCACTATGAAAAAGGTTTTGATATTACAACAAG
>URWD01000008.1 GCA_900551525.1 uncultured Mycoplasmatota bacterium | reverse complement strand
TGTACATGGGGAAGAAGAAGCATTAAAAGTAAAAAAAGCAAGTGAAGATATTTTCAGTAATAAAGGTAACTCTGATAATACTGAAACAAAAAAAGTATCCAAAGAAATTTTAAAAGAAGCTATTAATGTCGTAGAAGTATTAATGTTATCAGGTATATTTGAGTCAAAATCTGAGGCTCGAAGATTAATTGATCAAAATGGTGTAAGTATTAATAATAATAAAGTTACTTCTACTGATATGTTAATTGATATGAATTTGCTAGATAATGATGCTCTATTAATACAAAAAGGCAAGAAAAAATTCATTAAGTTAATTTTTGAATAGAAAAGGTTATTTGGCTATTATTTTGAAAAAGCTAATAACTCTTTTTCAAATGATTTAAAATAAAATTGTATAAGTTTGGGGGAATGTTAATGGCAAATAATAATTTTAATTTTGAATATAATAAATATCATAGAAGAAAGCCTATTAAAGAATTTGATTTGAATCAAACTATGTATTCGTTAGTTAATAAAGAAAGTTCAAATGATTTAGACTTAAAAGCTACGGGTTTTATGGGAAATGACATGAGTTATAATGATTTAATAATTTCATCAGACAAATTAGCTCAAGCTTTCCATAACATTGGAATAAAAGATGGAGATAATGTGGCTATATTAACTATAAGTATGCCAATTGTTCAGCAGTCATTATTATCTCTTTCTAAAATTGGAGCAACTATGTCTTGGATAGATTTAAGATCTAAAGCAAAAGATGTAATAAGATATATTAATAGTAGTAATTGTAAAACAATAATTGTATTTGAAGATATGCTTCCATTAATAGAGTCAATAATAGATGAAACAGATGTTAAAAAAGTTGTTGTAAGTTCGCCGAAAGATTATTTGTCTCCTGTTGTAAAGATGTTGGCTACATTAAAAGATAAGAGAGATGGAAAAAAAGTGGTATTACCAGATGATTCCAGATTTGTTAGATTCAATGATTTTATAAAAGGTATTGATTCAAATAATTTAATTACACCAGTTCCATTTGAAAAGGATAGACCATCTTTAATTGTACAATCTAGTGGTAGTACAGGAAAGCCAAAACAAATTGTTCACACTGAATATAATTTCAATTCTGCTGTACAAAAGATGGCATATACAGATTTACCTTTTTATAAAGGAAATACAATGCATATTTCAATTCCACCATTTATTATATATGGATTGGGAAATTCTATATACGCTAGCATGGCTTTCACGATGAAAGCAGAAATGAGTCCTTTTGTAGATGAAAATACAGTATATAATGATTTAGGAAAATTTGATATATCGCTAGCAGCTCCTTTACATTACCGATATATGTATAAACAGTTACTAGACTTAAATGAAAGTATCGCTGAATTAGAAAAAGATGACTCATTGTCGGCAAGAAAAGAATTAAAACAAAAAATGAAAGAATTGAAGCGAGTTTTAGAGGGAATTGAAAGAGCAAAAGTTTTTGTGTCTGGTGGAGATAAAATTGGTGCAGATGAATTAATAGAAATGCAACAAACTTTTAATAAGGTTATAGTTAATGGTTATGGTAATAACGAGTGTTTGGGTGCTACAATAGTTAGTCCTATGTATGCTAATAAACCTGGCAGTATTGGAGTACCTATGAGGGGTATAGAAGTTAAAGTGGTAAATCCAGATACTGAAGAAATATTACCACAAGGAGAAATAGGAGAATTATATATATCATCAGATAATCTTTTTGTTGAATATTTAAACAATTCAGACGAAACAAATAAAATAAAAGTGATAGATGAATTATCAAAGCAATGGGTAAAATCAGGAGATTTATGCTATATTGATAAAGATGGATATATCATTCCAAAGGGAAGAAATAGAAGACTTATAAAAAAAGAAGCTTTCAAAATTAGTCCTGATACAATAGAAGAAGTTATTAATTCTATACCATTTGTACAAGATTGTGTAGTAGTAGGTGTAGATGATGAAAAATCTTTGTCAGTACCTATGGCATTTATAGTTTTAAAAGATGAAACATTATTATTTGATGAAGTTAAAGATCAAATAAAACAAAAATGTGTTGAAGAATTACCAGATTATGAAGTCCCAACTTATTTTGAACAAATAGATAAAATTCCTTATACTCCAAACGATAAGCAAGATTTTAGAACACTAGAAAATATAGGAAATGATATAGTAAAAAATCAAAAAGTAAAAAAATTGATAAAGAAAAAATGATTTAATGACATTTCCTTTACAAAAAAATGAAAAAAAATCAAAAAACAACGATATTGTTGTTTTTTTGTGATATAATGTACCTAATAAAGACGATCGTGTGTTTTCTAGGAGGATGATTATATGAGTGCTAGTGGTACTATATATCTCACAGTATCTGCGTTAATTTACACTATAATTACAACAATTTTATTTCAAAGAAAAAAGAAAATCAATAAATTAGAAAATAAAATATTTACTAAGTTATTGATTTTGTCAATTTTATCAATGATTTCTGAACTTGCTATAGTATTTACAGTAAATATTTCTGTAATAAGTTCTATAGTTCAAAAAATTTTTTTAGTATTTATAGTATTGTGGTTATCAAGATTTATAGATTATACATTCGTGATAACAGTATTTGATACTAAAAGAAGTGATTTAGATAATTTTGAAAGATACAAAAAACTTTATTATATATTTTTAGTAATGAATGTGTTATGTTGTGTAGGAATTTTATTTTTACCTATTTATTTTAATGATATAGGTAGTGCAAAATATACAAGTGGACCAAGCGTTAACATGGTTTTCACTGTAACAGGAATATATTTACTAACAATTCTTGTTTTGCTAGTAACACATTTCAAAAAAATAAAACAAAAAAATTGTTTACCAATAGTAGTTTTATTTATTTTATTAATAATATGTGCAATAATTCAAAAATTCAATCCACAAGTATTATTGACAAACACAGTGTTTGGATTGATTATATATTTAATGTACAATACTATAGAAAATCCTGATTTAAAATTAATAGCTCAACTTGAATTTGCAAAACAAAGTGCAGAAAAAGCAAATAATGCCAAGTCAGATTTTTTAAGTAGTATGAGTCACGAAATAAGAACACCAATGAATGCAATTATTGGTTCAATAGAATTATTAAATGATGAAAAAGATTTGTCTGATGATGGCAGAGATGCTTTGAAAGATTTAAACACAGCATCAAATAGTTTACTGGAAATAGGAACAGGAATACTAAATATATCGCAAATCGAGTCTGGTAAAATAGATTTGATAGAGAAAGAATATTCACCGATAGAAATGTTTGATGAGCTATATAATTTGGTAAAATGTAGAATTGGAAACAAACCAATAGATTTTATAAAAAATTATGCCGAAGATTTACCAGAAAAGCTATATGGTGATAAACTGAAAATAAAAGAAATTATAACTAATCTATTAACCAATGCCATAAAATATACAGATGAAGGAAAAATTATTTTTTCGGTAAAATGTATTAACAATAAAGATAATTGTAAATTAATAATTTCGATTAGTGATACTGGAAGAGGTATTCGTAAAGAAGTAATGGATAAATTGTTTGAAAAATTTACTAGAGATAGCGAAGTTACTAATTCCAATATTGATGGTGTTGGTTTGGGTTTAGCTATTACGAAAAGTTTAGTTGAAATAATTGGAGGTACAATAACAGTTAATTCTGTAGTGGGCAAAGGTTCTACTTTTACAGTTGTATTCTTGCAAAAGATAATTGATGATAGTATTATTAATACATATCAACAAGAAAATATGTCAGAACAAGTTGCTGTTTCAAATAATAATTATAAAATATTAATAGTTGATGATAATAATATGAATTTGAATATTGAAAAAAATTATTTGAAACATTATGGATTTGATTGTGAGACTTGCCTATCTGGAGAACTTGCAATCGAAAAAATAAATTCAGGAAACAAGTATGATTTAATATTAATGGATGATATGATGCCTAGTTTGAGTGGAACAGATACAATGAGAAAATTAAAATACGAAATGAATTTTATAAATCCTATTATTGTTATAACAGCTAATGCTACAACAACAGCAAAAGAACAATATTTGAATTCGGGATTTGATGAATTTATTTCAAAACCAGTTAAACGAGAAGATTTATATGATACGGTAATTAAATATTTAAAAAAATAAAAAAATCAAAAAACAACAATTTTGTTGGTTTTTTTTTGAATATTTATGTTATAATTAATTAAGGTAGGTGAGTAAGAGATGGGAAGTAGTGGTACAATATTTTTATCAATAGCATCAATGTTTTATATGATTATGGTTGCTATTGTTTATTTTACAAAAGAAAAAGTTAATACTAGTGAAAATAAAATATTTTCAAGATTAGTAATAGTTTCGTTGACATCTTTATTTTCAGAGATATACATAACATTAATTCCAATAAATATGGAAATTCCGTTGTTCGTAATATCATTAAAAGTTTACTTAATATTATGTGTGTTCTGGTTAAGTTACTTTATGGAATATGTATTTATTGTTACAAGAAATAACGAAAATAAATTATTAATTAATTATAAAAAAAAGTATAAAAAAACATATGTAATATTTTGGATTATAA
Organism: uncultured Mycoplasmatota bacterium; assembly: GCA_900551525.1. Lineage (GTDB taxonomy): Bacteria > Bacillota_I > Bacilli_A > RF39 > UBA660 > Onthocola_B. The sequence continues at coordinate 34,715 of URWD01000008.1, read as the reverse complement.
CAACATTTGTTATAGGAGCTGTAATATTATTACCAATTTCTTTTTTTAATCAAAATGGTATGAAATATTCATATGGTCCTAGTGTTGATACAGTATTTGGATTATCAGCACTTTATATGATAATAATGTTTATCTATATTATAAAAAATATTAAAAATTTAAAAAATAAAGGTTATATGCCAATAATATTTTTTGTAATATTGTTAGCAATAGTAGCTATAGTTCAAAAGATTTATCCTAATTTATTACTTGCAAATACTTGTTTTGCTTTAGTTACAACACTGATGTATTATACAATAGAAAATCCAGATATAAAAATAGCCAAGGAGTTGGCATTTTCTAAAAAGATTGCAGAGGAATCAAGAGACAGAACATTAAATGCTTTAAATGAATTATCCGATGAATTACAAAATTCATTTAATAAGCTGCAAACATTTGGATATAAAAAAGTTAATTATCAAGATATAAACGAATTGAGTAAAGAATTAAAGTATATAAAAAAATATAATATTGATTTTGTTGACAAGGCTACAGGACTTATAGAAATCGGTAAAATTGAAAGTGGAAGTTTTATTCTAAAAGAAAAAGAGTATGAATCTAATGAATTATTAGAAGATTTGAGAAAAATGATTTTTTATGATAAAAAGAATAAAAAAATTAATGTTTTAACAAATTTTGAAAATAAAATTCCTAGTGTATTGTATGGTGATAAAACAAAAGTAGAACAACTTGTTTTATCAGTTTATGATTATGTGTTAGATATAATAAAAAAAGATGATTTAATAATAAAAATGGATTCAATTACCGTTGGAAGATTTAGTAAAATAAAATTCCATTTTATCACCCAAGACCCAAATCTAGATTGCTATATTAGCACGAAGAAGCCTTATGATTTAGAAGTAAAAAATGCAAATGAATTAGAATTTAGTGATACAAGAGAGAATATAAAGTATAATAAAATATTAAAACTAGCTTCATTATTTGGTGCAAAATTAAATGTTAATAGAGATGAATTTGGAACAAAAGATTTGATTTTATCTGTTAGACAAAGAATTATTGATCCTTATGTAGTATTGGAACAACAAGAGGTAAATAAAGGATTAAAAGTAAAATATTTTGATGCTTCAAGTAAAAAGATCTTAATTGTTAATAAAAATAACACCCGTTTAAAAGAAATATTACTTTTATTAAGACCATACAAATCAGATGTTGATGTCGTTGATAGTTTTAAAAATTTGAAAATAAAAATATCAGAGAATAAAACTTATGATATGATTATGATAGATGATACTATTTATGATGACGAAAAATATTTTGACACATTGAACTCTATAGAAAAACTTGGTGGTTATGATTTTAACTCAATTATATTTATATCAAAGAGTAATGAGGATAATTTTGAGAAATACTTAGAAGAAGGATTTAACGATTACATATTAAAACCAGTTAATAAGAAGAATATAAATTTTATAATGAGAAAGTATTTGAAATAATAATTTATATTTATGAATTTTCTTTGCAAATTTTCATTTTGCACTTTACTTGCATTTTAAAATGTGTTATTATGGTAATATAGAAAAGTTGTAAGAAAGTGAAAGAGATATTTATTTATCTCTTTTTTTCATGCAATTTTTCTTTTTTATTGAAAGGAGAGTGATATAAAAATTTTTAGTGTTTTACGGTTGTACAACTTATGTCGAAAGGAGAATAATTTTGAAAAAAATATTTAAAAAGTTGTTAAATGTCGTGATGATAGTAGGAATTTTTATGTCGTCTTTCCCAATAACTCCGTTTGTTCAAAAAGTAAGTGCGTTATCAAATGTATCAGGAGATAAGATAATTGAAGTAGCACAAACTTATAGTGATTGGGGTTATTATGAGGTTGGTACTTGTACAGGATTGGTTACAAGAACTTTAAATAAATTAGGAATTGGTACAAGTATAGTTGGAACGCATCCGTATGATATTGACAATCCTCAGCCCGAAGGAACAGGAGCAAGATATGCCCCAGCAGCAATGTATAATAATGCAATGAAACACCCTGAGGATGCTGTACATATATGGAGTGGTTATATAAAAGATGTTAAATCTAATGCTTCATTATTCAAAAATGGAGACTTAGTTATACAACGACCAGAAGATAAAGCAAACTATACTGGTTCAGGTCATGTTGCTTTAATTCATGTGTACAACGGTAATATTTCAATGTTTGGTGCAAATGGAGAAAAGTATGGTGTAGGAGATGCAATAATGGCTCAAGGGATTGCAACAAGAGGTACATCTATAAGAGTAAATGGTAATGATTATATTCATGTATTTAGACTTGTTAAAGTAGAAGCCGAGTATGATAGTTTAACATCAAAAAAATCATCAACTGAAAGTGTTGATGTTTCTTTTTATAAGAGTGATAAAGAAACAGATAAGCCAATTAAAGGTGTAGAAGTTGAATTTTATCGTGATGGTGTTAAATTTGCAACAGCTGTAACTGATGAAACAGGTTATGCCAAAGCAACTTCTAATGTAACATTTGAAGTTGAATCATCTCCTAAAAAATATGTAAAAAACTATGATCAATTAGATGCTGAAGACAAAGCTAAGATTGAAGATGGAATTTTTAAAAGTGAAGCTGAAGCAAGAGCAAGTGCAGATGTAGAAGCACAACAAAAAGCTATTGAAAAGGCATCTCAAAAGCATGATTTTAAAATAGTTGAAGTAAAATCTAATGAAAAGTATTGGTTAGATCCAAATAATAATACTATCAGTGATTCTCAAACAGGTAGTGGAAGTATTTCTTTAAGTATGACTAATCTTAGAACAAAAGGTATTGCTAAATTAAAGAAGGTAGATAAAGATACTACTATTGCTCAAAATGAAGCAACATTAGATGATGCTTTATATGGATTATATGCTAGAAATAATATTTTAGATCCTGCTGATGGTAATATTATTTATAATGCAGGTCAAGAAATAGCAAGAGTTAGAACTGTTAATGGTGAAGCAGAAGTTAGTGATTTATATTTAGGTGATTATTATTGGAAGGAATTAACTCCATCAGATGGATATAAATTAAATCCTAAAGAAGAAGATTTTTCAATAACACCTAATTCATCCACTAATATTGTAACTTCAAAATCAGTTGTTAAAGAAGAAATAATTACAGGTAATTTTAAAATAAATAAAGTAATTATATCTGGTGATAAAAGTGAAATTACAAAACCTGAAGAAGGTGCAGAATTTATTGTTGTTGCTAAAAAGTATGTTGAAAAATATGGCAGTGTAGAAGAAGCATATAAACATAAAGACGAATACACTAATACAGAATATGATCACATAATTACATCAAAGAATGGTGAAGCAACATCAAAACAATTAAGTTATGGAACATTTGTAATTAAACAAATTGGTGGAGATATAAATACTAATTATTTAAAAGATAGTTGGGAGTTTGTTGTAAAGAAAGAAAATCAAGAAACAAAAAATTATGTAGTAAGTAATTCTGTTTTTAGAACACATCTAAAATTAGTTAAAAAAGATGCTGGTACAGAAAGAATTATTTCAGCATCATCAACAACATTTAAAATCAAAAACTTAGAAACTAATGAGTATTTAAAACAAAAAATAGATGGCAAATTAACAGAAGAATTTACAACAAGTAAAGATGGAACTATTCTACTTCCAGAAGAAATAAAAGCAGGTAAATATAAACTTGAAGAAATTAAACAACCAAATTCATATCTAATTAATGAGGATGGTGTTGAATTTTCAATTAATAATACTAATATCCTAGAAACTGATAATGATGGTAATACTTATACAATAATAACAATGTATGATAAGTCTATTAAGGGTATTATTGGTATTGAAAAAACAGGTGAAGTATTAGTAGATGCTATTAAAGATGATTCTGGCAATATAAAGTTTATTTATGAAAATAAACCATTATCTGGTATGAAGGCAAATATTGAAGCAGCCGAAGATATTAAAAGACCTGATACTGGAGAAATTATTTATTCAAAAGGTACTATAGTTGATGTACTTGAAACAGAATATGGTTATTCAGAATCAGCATATTTACCACTTGGAAAATATGTAGTTTATGAAGTAGAAGTCCCAAAAGGTATGACAATAGATAAAACAAGATATACTGTAGAACTTACGAGTGAAAATAACAATGAAGAAGTAGTATTTAAGAGTATATCTATAAATAATCAAAGACAAAAAATAGAAACAGATATAACTAAATTGGATAAAGATAATAAAACACCATTAGAAGGTGTTATTTTTGGCTTATATGCTAAAAAAGATATAATTCGCCCATATATACCTAGACTTGAACTTCGTTCATTAAAAAGTGAAAATAGAAGAGAAAGCGTATTAGTAAAAGCAGGAACATTAATTGAAACAGCTATGTCAAACAAAGATGGTAAAGTAAAATTTAATTCAGATTTACCACTTTCTTATGATGATGACATTTACTTTGAAATAAAAGAAATAAAAACATTAGATGGTTATTATGAAAATGATACTGAAACATCTATTAATTCTAAATATCAAGGAAGTGATGTTACTGCTGTTAAAAATGATATAACTATTTATAATGAAGCAATTAAGAATTATATTTTAATAAATAAAGTTGATAGTTTAACTATGCAAAATATAATTAGTAAGGATTTCACTTTTGATTTATGTAAGGATTATGAATGCAAAGAAGTAGTAAAAAATTATAGTGCTAATATAGAGAATGGTACAGCATTAATACCAATTCATTATGGAACTTGGTATATCAAGGAAAAAACTGCTCCTCAAGGTTATGCTATATCAAGTGAAGTAGTTAAAGTGAAATTTGATGCTGAAGGATTATTTGTTAATGATAATTTAGTAGAAACAGATCAAGACTTAACTTATAGTATTATTTATCAAGATAGTTTACTTCCAGTAATTCAAACTGACTTTAATGATAATCCTACAATCTATATAGTGGTTTGCAGTGCGTCTTTATTATCTGTAATAAGTTTATTAGTTTATGAAACAAAAAAATCTAAAAATAAGAAAAAGAAGGATTAGTTTTGATCCTTCTTTGACTTATAATTTGATTAAAAGTAATAAAACTAGAAAGGAGAGTAATGTTAATAATTATAAGTATTATTATGATAATTTTAATATTATTATTTTTATATTCGGCTTGTGTTATATCAAGTGAATGTTCTAGGATGGAGGATGAGTATGGAAACTCTGACTTTAACTGTAAAGAATGAAACTATTAGATTATCTGGAAAACTAGCTATTATAAAACAAGAAGCAGAAATTTTAAATAAATTAAATTTAACAGGTATTGAAACTAACGATAGATTGTTAATTCAAGAATGTATTGATAAAAACAAATTAAAATCAAATATACTATATTCAGGTAATTCAGTATATTCATTTAATAAGGTTGTAAAAGATTATAGGCAATTACAAAAGAGTGGCAATTTATCAAATATGACGAATCTATTATATGATTTTTTCATGTATGCCTGTGATGATATTGCTCATTACAATAAAGCTGGTTATATTAGTTATTACAATAATGATATACAAAGATTAGAACAAGAATTTTTGAAACATTGTTCTTGTGCATCAAGATTTTCAGATGTTGACAGAATATTCAAAGAATTAAAAATTGGCAAATACTTTAAAGAAAGAGATTCAATTAACTTGAATCTTTTATCTTTAAATAAGTTAAAGTCTATTATTAAGGATTGTGGATGGAATGTTAATGTGCAATCTAAAGATAGATGGCAATTACAAACTAATTTAGATGAAGTTAATAAATTTTATTTTGATGTAGAAATATCTGGAGATGTTCAAACAATTATTTATAGTTTAATAAGATATAGTATTAACTATGATCCTGATAGTAATATAGAAAAATATATTGAATTAAGAGATAAAGAAGATGATACACCAATAAGGTTTATTGTTAATACAGTTGATACTATTAAAAAAAAATTAATGACATTAGCTTCAGATATGTTATACAAGAGTAAATATGAAGTAGAAATTATGAAAGACAAAGATATTACAAATAATTATGAAATTGAAATGGAAAGATAGGAGGCGAACATCATAGACTTTTATAATGAAGTTCTAAAACAAGTAAGTATTAAAGATGTACTTGAAATGTATGGAATTGATATAAGTCGTGGAAAAGCAAAATGTGTCTTTCATAATGATAGTAATCCTAGTATGATGATAAATGAAAAGAAAAATATTGCAAAATGTTTTGCTTGTGGTGTTGGAGGAAATCCAATTACATTTGTACAAAAATATGAGAAAGAAATAAATCATAGTAATATATCAGTAAATGAAGCAATCATAAAATTAGTAGATAAGTTTAATCTAAATATTGATGTATCAAAATTAAAAAACAAAAAACTAGATTATCAATATAAAACTAATGCTAGGATATATAACACAGAAGAAAAAGAAATGTTGGATGCAAATGAATATTTAAGTAAATTATTTAGTTATAATTTATTTCATTCAAATTATAAAGAAGCACTTGATTATTTGCATAATAGAGGATTAACTGATGAAGATATAAAAGAAATGAATTTGGGTTTTTGTGTAAAAGGTCAATTACTTAATGTAAAGGATAGTCCAGATTCTAAAATTAGTAAAAATCTTTTAAAACAACTTGGATTCTTAAAAAGTGATGGAAGTGAAGTATTTTATGATAGAATAATGTTCCCAATAAAAGATGAAAAAGGGAATATTGTAACCTTTTCTGGAAGAACTATAAAAGACGAAAAACCTAAATATCTTCATACAGCAGAAACATCAATATTTCATAAAAAAGAATTATTGTATAATTATTCAAATGCTAAAAACCTATCTTATAATGATGAAATATTTTTGGTTGAAGGATATATGGATGTTATGGGAGCAAAAAAGTTAGGAATAGATAATGTAGTTGCTTTAATGGGAACTGCTCTTACAGAAGAACATCAAAAACTTCTAAAGCAAAATAATTCATCAATCATTCTTGCACTTGATAATGATGATGCAGGATTAAATGCAATGTTAAATAAGATACCAGAATTGTTAAGTAATAATTTTGATGTTAGTGTATTAGATATATCAAAACTTGGAAATTATAAAGACCTAGGTGAATTATCTGAAACAAATATAACTAGAGAATCTGTTTATTCAGCAAAGGTATCTGGTTTTACTTTCTTAATGGATAAGAAATATTTTAACAATAAAGATTTTAGTATAGAAAATATTTCAAGAGTATTTAATAAACTTATGCAAGAAAAAATTATTTCTAATACATTAGATAGAGCAAAATTTATTGAATACTTGGAGAATAACGCTAATTTTGATAAAGATAAAATAAATGAAATAATAGAACCAGAATCTATTAAAAAAGTAGATCCTTTATCTACAATAAATACTCTTGCAATTAATAATTTAATTATTAAAAGTATAGACGATTATATAAATGTTTCTAATGATAAAACTTTGATTTCATTTTGTGAATTAAATAAAGATTACATCAATAAAATGGCAGTAGAAATATTTAATGCTTATGATGTAAGATACCTTGATAATAATAAAACAAGTATTAATTCAAAACTACTTCTTGAAGATGTACTAGCACTTGATACAAAATATTCAGAATATAAAACACTTCATAGTTTTCAATATGAAGATATATTTGATAAAACATATATAAAAAATATCAATGGAAGTGCTACTGTTAATCTTTCTTTTGAACAAAAGCAAAAAATTATTAGTCAATTTGATAATAGTTTTAATGATAATGAAAGATTAGCTTTAGAAGAAGTAGAAGAACTTTATATTATTAATGATGTTAGCGATTTAGATGGTATTTTAAATTTTGATAATAATACTGTAAAAATGTTAAAAGAAAATATTCAAAACAGAATGTTCTTAAATCCTAAAAAAATGGATTTTTTTAAATTTGGTAATTTATTTCAAAATACAGAAAAAGATTTTATAAGTTCAGAGTTTAAAGGCAAAACTGGTAATTTTAAAACAATACTTCTATATAACAACTTAGATAGTTTATTGAATATAAATAAAGAAAATATTATAAAAGAGCAAGATAAAAGTAAAAAAAATCTTGAACAAGATTATATATTTTCTATAAATAAAGTTCTTCTAGTAAAAGACCTAGAAACTGAAAAATCTTATTTTGTAAGGATACCAAATACTGAAGGAAAAGATTATTTTTATATTGATAAAAGCAAATGTAATTGGTCCTATAATAATGAAATGTTATTTACTAAATTAGAGAGTAATGGTATGTATAAAATTTATGATAAAGATGGTAACTTTAAATGTGAAAAATCAAGTCTTGAATTAAAACACTATTGGGAAGATAAAACTAAGTCAAGTGAAACCAATTCACTAAAAGAAAAATCTAAAATAATTAAGGCTGATTTTAAAGGAAACTATGAACCAATAAAAGATCCAGTTAGTAAAGTCTATAAGTCAAGAATATATGAAGAAACGGATAACGGATTCTATATCAAAGTAGATGATCCAAATATATTGCTTTTTGCATCTAAAAAAATATGTAAATGGAATTTGGATAGTGATTATTTAATAATTCATCCTAGAAAGAATTTCTTAAAAGGAACAGATATATCTTTGTATTCTTTTAACGGAAAAGATAAAAAATTTCAAAAAAAATTATCCTTTGGCGAAATAGAAAAATACTTAAAGATATTTTATCCTGCTTCGCTTAAAAAGAATATTGAAAAAATAAAAGTGTTAAAAAGTGATTGTGAAATTAAAAATAATTTTATTAAAATTCCTATAATTTTAGATGATGTATCTGGATATATTGATGTTAGTGTCTTTAAGTGTATTCAAGAAGATGAAAACATTGTTTTAGAATTTACTAAAAATGAAAAATTATCTTTCTATTCTAATAATGGTAAATATATCGGTAATTATCCTTATGAAGAAATTAAAAATGGATTAAACCAAAAAGAAAGAATAATTCCAATTCAAAAAAACAATGTAGATTTTAATTTACTGTTAAATGGGAATAGTAGTAAAACATTTTATTCTAATAGTGATAAATTAGAATTTATTTATACTACTATTGAATCAACTTATGAATGTTTTGAACAAGTTATACAAGTTAAATTAAATGATAATTATATATATCAACCAGTAGGTGTTAGTGTTGCCCCATATAAACATGAATTAGTTCAAAAAGGTGTATTTAGAACTAAGGAGGATACTATAAACTTTTTAAATTCTTATTTTTCTAACAAAGAATTAATTTCAAAACAAGATTTAGAAAAAGAAAGAGAGGTGGCATAATTAGTGGATGGAAATGCAAAAAGTGATTTAGAACATTCTACTGAGAAAGCTGTTAGAGTATCAGTAAAAAGTAGTGCAGTAATTTCAAGAGTTTTTAGAAGACTAATTATTTGGGGTAATAGAGTTTATCAGAGGAACTTTTCTTCTTCTTTAAGAGCATTAAAAAAAGATGGACCAACAAGAGAATTATCTGTTTCTCCAGCTTTAACAAAAGAAGAAGCGAAAATGATAATTGCTAATGCTAAGGCAAATGGTATTATTATAGGTATTAAAAAGATGCAACCAGATGGTGAAGTAGGAACGAATCAATCACTTCATCAACAAGAAAAAATGGCTAAGAATGAAATTAAATTAGATAAGTGGAAAGAAAGAAGTAAAACTTATAAAAAAGTACCAATTATTAATACCATAGCAAAAAATAAAACTCAAAAATATAGTAAATTATCAAAAGAAGATAATGAAAAAAATAAAGATGATAGATTTATTATATTGTGTAATAAAAGTAGATTAGCATTTCTGAATGAACAACTAGAATTAATTACAAAATTAAGAGTTCAAAAGATGTCTAAAAATGAATTAGAAGATATTAATAAGGATGGTATAGTTGATCCAAAAGATTATGAGCCATTAGTAACTCGTGATGTAAATTTAACCCCTAATCAATTAAAAGATGTGGGAAAAGATTATGGAACTTGCATGGTAAAAGATTATAATAAAAACTATTGTTTACAAAGAATTACAAAAGCACAGTATTGTGAAATAAGAGAAGCATTATTTGAACTTTCTTCACATGGTGCTTGTGTGTTAAATGATAACGAAATGCTTGTAGCAATAAATTCAAGTGAATTAGATCAGTATAGGGAATATGCACCTAGTGATAGACCTATTAAAGAATTTGGTAGTAATGGTGCAAGGAGCATTGAAACCGAAAGTAATTCAAATGATATTATGCAAGTAGAAGTACCAACACTTAAAGAATTTAATATCTTTAAAGAAAGATATAAGGGTAAAGATTTTATAGCACAGTATAATCCTAATGGAACAGTATCTGTTATTGTTCGTGAAAAGGATACTGAAGAAATGGTGGAAGATGCTAAAAAAAAATCGCAAACAGCAGATTTATTAAAAGAAGCTGATGAATTTGCTGAGAAAAATGTTGAAAACATTATAGAAACTACTATTCCTAAAGAAGTAGAAGAAAAGGAAGAAGAACTTGATCGTTAAAAGAGATAGAAAACCAAGTTATACAATTGTTTTCATTATAGTTTTAATAGCTTCTTATTATACTTTAAGGGTAACTACTTTAGCAGAACAAAATGGTGGTAATTTTAAAATAGAATATCTTAGCATAGCACTTGATAATCTTCATAAATTATCAACACCATTAATATTAAATCAAAAGACATTATCTATAACACTATTCGTAAGTGTTTTTTTGTTTGCAATTATATATAATTATTTAATTTCTCAAAAGAAAAATATGCAAGAAAATACTTATGGTAGCTCTGATTGGGAAGATCCTAAAAATACTAAAAAATTTAGAGATCCAATACTTGAAAATAATCAAATATTTACAAAAACAGAGATGTTTTCTAAAAACATGAAAATATCTAAAAGAAATAGAAATGTTTGTTTAGTTGGAAGACCTGGTACTGGTAAAAGTAGATATTATTTTAAAGTTAATTTATTAAATACTTGTGGTGAAACATTTATAATAACTGATCCAAAAGGTGAATTACTTAGAGATTGTGGTATGAGTTTAATAAACCGTGGATATGATATAAGAGTTTTAAATCTTGTTGATAAATGGGAGTCCGATCATTTTAATCCACTTATGTATATTAGAAAAGTACCTAAGGATTATACCAAAATAGATATGACTAGTAATTCAACACTTGAGGAAGAATTAAGTGCTGATAATTCATGGATAGCTGAAGATGATGTTATGACTTTAATTAATACATTAATGCAAAATACAAAATCAGAAACTATTGAAAGTAATACAGGTGATCCTTTCTGGGAAAAAGCTGAGATGGTATTTTTACAAGCAATAGTTTATTATGTAATTTTTAATTATGAAGATAAAGATAAAAACTTTAAAACTGTACTAGAACTTATTAGATTGGCAGAACCAGACAAAGATGGTAATTCCAAACTCTCAAAAATGTTTGATGTATGGGAAAGTAAAGATCCTGATAATATTGGTGTTAAACAATGGCGACATTTTAAAGTATCAGCATCATCTCCTAAAATGATGTCAACTATTATAATGACTGCATCATCTCGTTTAGCACCATTTAATATTGCTGAATTAGAGAAAATGACAGTAGATGATACACTAGAACTTAATAGAATTGGTAAAAAAGGTGATGAGGGTAGAATTGCAATATTTATAATAACTAGCCCCAACAATTCAACTTTTAATTTTTTAGCAAATATTGTATATACTCAAATATTTTCAATTATAGATTATAACGCTAGTAAAAATAATGGATCACTTGCAACTCCATGTCAATTATTTATGGACGAATGGAGTCAGCTAGGAATCATTCCAAGGTTTATTGAAATGCTCGCCTATGTCCGTGGACTTAATGTTGGAATAACTATAGGGCTTCAATCATTGTCTCAGTTAAAGAAGGCTTATAAAGATAGTTGGGAAACGGCACTTGACTGTGTTGACTATTTTTTATTCTTAGGTTCAAGATCTAAAGAAACGCTAGAATGGACCAGTTTGATGGTAGGAAAGAAGACTTGGTATAAAAAGTCATCAGGAAGAACATTTTCAAGGCAAGGTTCATCATCAACGACATGGGATGTTATAGGTAGAGAACTAGCAAATGTTGATGAAATATCAAGAATGAAATCAGGTACTTGTATATTATTGGTATCAGGATTAAAACCTTTTACTTCTGAGTTATATCAAATAAAAGACCATCCTAGATATAATGAACTTTTTGAGCCTTGGATGAAAGAAAAAACCATTCATAATTTATATGATCATGCACTTCAAAGAAAACTTAGTAAAGAAAGTATTAATAGACAAAAGATGTTAAATTATCTAGGGCTTTCATTTGCAAAAGTTGAACCTAAATTTAAAATGCGTGATATAAGCGATTATGAATTATCTAAAATGAAGGAGGATGTTGTTTTATCTAATAGTAAAACATTAACAGATATTTTACTTGATTAAAAACTAAAAAGAAAAGGAGAAAAAATGATAAAAAACTTAAAATATAAGGTTTTAAGTTGTACAAAAAAGTTAGTTAGTTTAAGTAATATCGTTTTAATTAGTTTGATTTTAGGTACTACACCTGTTTATGCAGCAGGAAGTAATACTAGCAGTATTGATGCTTTCATCAATTTTGTATGTGATTGGTTATTTAAAATTGGTGGAGTAGTAGCATTAGTAGGTGGTGTTATGTTCGCATTAAGTTGGCAAAGAGAAGATGCTGAAGGTAAATCTCGTGCTTTAATGACTTTAATGGCTGGTGGTATGGTAATGGCAATAAGTATGTCAAAGAGTTTGTTCGGTCTATAAATCAAAGAAGGAGGAAATGAATGGCATCTTTAATTGAGAAGATTTTTCAAATTACATTCACTGTCCTTGGCTTTAAAATTGATTTTGGAAATTTTGTAGGAACAATTAGAAGATTATGTAATTGGAATACTATAACAGGAACAAGTATTTGGACTTTGGCTTCTACACTTCATTCTGTTATAGTACCAATAGGACTTTCTTTATTAACATTGTTCTTTTTAATTGATTTAACAAAAAAAGTAATGGATTTTGAAAGATTATCTTGGGAACGAGTTGTCTTTATATGTATTAGATTTTTAATATTTAAAATGCTATTAGAAAATTCATTTGAACTTATGTCGGCAATAATGAATATATCAAATGATTTATTAACAAAAGTTACATCATCACTTGGTAATACTTCGTCTATTCCAGAATTAGCAACTCAAATGGGAGACTTGGTAAGAAATGCAGGTAACTTTATAGAAAGAGGATTTATGGGAATTATAATACTTATTTTATATATTCCTTTTATGGGAACTCTTGTAGGAATATTAGTTCAGATATTTTTAAGAATAGGAAAACTAATATTAAGTTTTGCATTTTCACCGATACCAATAGCAATAGGGGCATGGGAAGACGGACAATCTGTATGTAAAAGATTTTTTATGTCAACTATTGCACTTGGAATAGAAGCATCAATGATAGTTGTTGCAAGTGGAATATATTCATTAGCACTAAGTACATTAACTGATGCTGGATCTATTAGTACAATGATTGCAATTATGTTCCTTAATGGATTTTTAATGGCATTAATATCACTAACAAGCAATATGGCTGAGAAATGGACTGGAGGGTAAGATAATGGATAGAATAGAACCACGAATACATGATGAAATTAAAGATTACAAAGAAAAGTTTTATAATTTTACATTAAGACAATGGATTTTTGCAATTTTAATATTAATTACCACTGTACCGTTATATTTATTTTTAAGTCCTAAACTTGGAAGTGATATAACAGGGTGGCTTGTAATAATAGTTGCTGTTCCCATTGCTTTTTTTGGATTTATTCCTATACAAGGACTTAATGCTGAAAAGATAATATTTTATTGGATAAGAAATTATATAAATTTTGCTAAACCAATAACTTATATTACAGATGAAGAATTAGCATTAAAAAAATCAAAGAAACATATTTCTAAAAAAGACCAAAAAGAAAGTATAAGGCTAAGGCGTGAGGATAAAATTAGAGTAAAAGAACTAAAAAAAGAAAGGAAGAAGCAAAGAGAACTTGCTCGTGCCAAAAAGAAGTATGGTAATATAAATATATTAAATAATAGCTTTACATTAAACGAAGAAGAAGCAAAGATTCTACTTAAAATTGCAAATCAGATTGGTGGAAAGGAGAATAATATTGAAGAAAATCAAGAAGCAAAGAAAGAGTAGTAAAACAAGGAAACCAATACTTCAAAAAGTATATACTCCAAAAACAACGCAAGATGTTATCAAGTATTTATTTAAAGATGTAGATAATAAGACAGGAATTTTCAAAATTACTGATGATGAATATTCTATATGTATGGAATATACTGATATATCTTTTGCAAAATCTAATGACGAAGATGCAGAGAGTATCTTTTTTAAATGGCTTGAATTTTTACATTCATTTAGGGAAGACACACATATAGAAGTTGTTAATGCTGGTTCACCGATTAAAACTGAAAGATATAAAGAACAATTTATATTTGATAACAAAGGACAAATAAGTGAAATAGAAAAGAAAATCATTGATGAACTTAATACATTAATAATAAATGCTTTGGGTACTAATGAAGAAACACTTCAGACAAAGAGATTTATAGTTATATCTTTAAAAGCAAAAAGCTTTATAGAAGCAAATTCTTTATTTTTAAATATTTGTATAAAAACAGAACAAAAATTTAAAGAATTGAAAAGTAAAGTTAATGTTGTTTCAGTTAAAGAAAGACTATCATTCATATATAATTATTTGAATACTACCACACTAGAAGATAGAGAAATAGATAATATTATGAAATATGCTGAAGATAATAAATTAACTTTATTTGATGCGTTAGCACCTAAAAAGATTTTAATGAATGAATCTGATTATATAGAAATAGAAGATAGTAAGTTCTTGCGTATTTTATATGTTAGCAAATTACCTAAAAGTTTGACACCTAGATTCTATAATAAAATAACAACATTAGAAAACATAAATTTAATGACTACTTTAAATATAACTCCTACCAATTCAGCTAAAATGATTAAGCAAGTTGATAGGAGTTTATCAGCTATGGAAACTGAAAGATTAGAAAAAATCAAAAGAGCTGGTAGAAGTAACTTGGATTATAATTATGTTAAAGATAAAAAATTGGAAACGAAAATATCAAATGCTGAGCAATTACAATATGATTTACAAAAGAACAATCAAAAAATATTTCAAAATAATTTTTTGGTTTGTATCAGTGCATCATCATTTGAAGAACTAGAAGATCAAACAGTAAGAGTACATGAAGTTGCTTCAGAAATGCTTGTTGAAATGAAACCACTTCTTTGGCAACAATTAGAAGGACTACAACATACACTTCCGTTAGGACATAATTCAATTCAACTCCAAAGAACTTTGACTAGCGAAGCAACTGCTGTAAATGTTCCATTTAATAGTAAGGATTTATTACATCCTAAGTCATTATTTTATGGTACTAATTTAGTAAGTAAAAATGCTATATTCTGTGATAGGAAAAAACTAATAAATGGAAATGGATGCGTACTTGCAACAAGTGGTGCAGGTAAATCATTTAATATTAAAACAATTATTGAACAAATAATGATTAGGTATCCAGAAGATGATGTTTGTATAATAGATCCTCAAAATGAATATGCAAGTTTATTAGAAGCATTTAACGGTCAAAAAATAATTATATCTACCAATTCTAATACTCATATAAATCCTTTTGATTTAGACTTAAATTACGGTCTTGAAGAATCTGGGAGAAATGATCCTTTAAAATCAAAAGTAGAATATATAATTGCATTTTTAGAAAGCATAGTAGGAGCTAATGGATTATCTGGAGGACAAAAAACAATTATAGATAGATGCTGTAAATTGATATTTGAAGAATATGAAAAAAGTCATTTTCAAGATAAGTCTAAATTACCAACACTTCCAATTTTTTATAATTCATTAAAATCACAACCAGAACAAGAAGCAAAAGATTTGGCACTTATAATTGAAAGATATGTTTCAGGTTCATTAGATATTTTTTCAAAAGATACTAATATTGATATTAAAAATAGATTAGTTTGTTTTGATATAAGTGAACTATCTTCTAGTTTACAATCAACAGGGTATTTAGTATTGCTAGATCACTTACAAAATAGATTAGCATCAAATAAGAAGAAACAAAAATATACATGGATTTTTATTGATGAAATGCACATTTTACTTGGCAATCCATACTCAGCACAGTACATTGCAAAGTTTTATAAAGTAGGTAGAAAATTTTACGCAATAAATACAGTCATTACTCAAAATATTGCTGATGTTTTAGAAAATGAACAAGGAAGAAAAATACTTTCTAATTCAGAGTTTGCAGTAATCTTAAAACAAAAATCTCTTGATCTACCTCATATATGTAGTATCTTTGGTATTAGTAAAGAAGAATCAGAATATGTAGAAGGAGATGCTCCGACTGGGCAAGGTCTTTTAGTGTATGGATCAAATATTATTCCTTTTACAAACAAAATTCCAAAAGATTATGAAATATATAGAATAAATAATACTGATAATTTACAACAGGCAAGATAGTATGGAAAATAAGAATAATAAAGATGTTTCAAAAAGTATTGAAAGAGAAAAGGTTTTAAGAACAAAAGCAAAGGAAAAAATCTATGATTTAACTGATAAATCTGCTAAAGGTTTATCTAACTTAAAAGAATATTTTAATGAGTTGGAGGAAGATAAAAAAGCAGAAGAAACTGATGAAAATTTAGATAATCAAGAACCAGAGTATGAATCAAGATTAAAGACTAATGAGAATAATAGTGATGTAAATCAAGATAATAATTTAGATAATAATCTTAATAATAACTCCAAAATAAAAACAAATATAAATAATGAAAAAGCTGAATCAAATAATAAAGATAATGGTGTAAAGAAGACAAGTAAGTTAAGGACAAATATCTCAAATAAAATTGGCTTTAATGATAATCAAGGGAAAATTTCTAAAAGTGTAACGACAGTTAGTAAAATTGGCAAGAAGATAGAAAAAACAAAAAGAGGATTAACTAAAGCATCAAGTGATTTAACTAAAGCAATTTCTAGTGATGGAACTGGTACAGAATATTTAAAAACATCAGCCAAAAGATTAGAACAAAGTGCTTCTAAAAAAGTTATGAAAAATGTTAAAAAGCCAATAAAAAAGGGAATTAAGAAAATAACATCACCTTTAACTAATAAGTTAAAAATGGCTTTAAAGGAAGTAATGAAAAAATGTATCAAGATGATATTAACATTTATCGTTTCATACGCAGAAATAATTATACCTGTTTTATTTGCGTTTATAATTATATTTGGTAGTTGTAGTATATTTTCAAGTAGTAGTGAAAGTAAAAACTCTTATCAAACTTATATGACTAATATTCAAAAAGAATACGATAAGGAAGTTGATGACTTTTTAAAGCAAAATCCTGATTCTATATCTGTTGGAGTTAGAGGAAGTTATGGAATGGTAGATTGGCGTAGTGTATTTTCTTTAATTCAAGGACTGGGTGAAGATTCATCTTTTGATTTGTCAGAACAAAAGTTATTGCAAAAATTTAAAGATGCAGAACTTTTTGAAAAACATTACATTATTGATCAAAAAGTATCAGCTGGTAAAGATGAATTAAAGACAGAGAAAACAATCAAAGTTATGGTTATAGTAAATCCTATTTTAGAAGAATATTTAGAATGGATAAATAATAATTTCAGCTCTGCAAATGAGTATATGCAAAGTAAAGGCACGCAAATATTAGGTCAAAAAGAATTAAATGCTTCTCAGATAGAACTTATTAATATGTTATATACTTCAGATGATTTATATGATGAGTTTGATAAGCAATACCAAGATCATGGGATAAAGTTTGGTAGCAATACTACAATAAGAAACTTAAATAGCAATTTTTATTTGAAAAATTCATTAGCAACAAGTGGTTATAAAGGACAATGTACTTGGTATAGTTTGGGTAGAGCATTAGAAAGTATGAATGTTAAAACACCAACTGGAAATGCTCAAACATGGACTACAAAAGCTATTGCAATGGGATTGAATACTGGTAATGCTCCAAGAGTAAACTCAATAGTTGTTATGGCAGGAAGTAAGTTTGGTCATGTTGCTTATGTTGAAAGCTATGATGGTAAAACAATAAAGATTAGTGAAGGAAATGTGGGCAATGCTTGTTATGGCAAAGATGATTGTAATCAAGTTGAATATGCTAATAATCATGCTAACGAACTTGTCAAAGATAGAACATATAATTCTTTTACTGAATTCAAAAAGAGCCGTATGGCAAGTGGATATTATATAGTGGGTTTTGTTTATTTAGATTGATTAAAAGGAGAGAATATGAAAAATAAAAAAATAGTATTTGGTGTTGTAATAGGTTTAGCAGTATTATCTTGTTTTGTAAAATATCTAATTCCATCTAGTAATAAAAAAAGTAATAATGATGAAGTAATCAATAGTGAAAGGAAGGATATAACACCACCATACTTATTATTAAAAGAAGAAAAATTTATTATATATCAAGATGATGAAATTGATTATAAGTCTTTTATAGTTGATTGTTTTGATGAGGTTGATGGTGATTTGATAGATAAAGTAACTTATAACACTATTGATACATCAAAAGTAGGGGAATTTGCTGTTACTTATTCTGTAAAAGATTTATCAGGTAATGAAACAAAAAAAGATTTATTATTTATTGTTCATGAAAAGATAAATTAAAATGGAAAAACCCAAAAATATTTCTGAATATACAGTAATAGAGCAACAGGCAATTATAGATGAATTAGATAGATTATTAAGTAACCATATAGAAGATTATTATGGAGTGTTTTATATTGATAATAAGTATAGCAATCAAAGAACTTATAAAAATATTTTTTTCTATGTACCTATACTTAATTCATTTTTTTATGTAAATACAAATTATTTATCAAATTTTTTTGATAGAAATTTTAATTCTATAAATAATGTTGGAGAATTTTTGATGAAATATAATAGAAATGAAATTTTTAATATTAAATCATTTGAAGATATAAGATATGGTTATTTTTACGATTTTTCTTCAAGAAGTTTAATTTATAATGAAGTTATAAATTTATTTAAAGAAAATAATAAATATTCTGGAATAGATGAATTTAAGACTTATCTTAATGCTCCAAATTATCAAAGAGGGCGTTATGTAGATAGTGATATAAAGATAAATTTATTAAATTATGCTATGAAATATATAGAAACACCTCAAATAGAAAAAATGGTAAAATCAGGATTTGGAAGAATTGTAAATAATTGGCTTCATAGTTCTAACGATCTATATTCAAGAAGTTTTAAGAACGGCAACAACATGAATGAAATTACTAAGTTACCTAAATTTGCATGGCAATCATTACAAAAAGAAGGTATTTCTGATATAGGAATGTGGAATGAATATAGAATATGGATTCAAAAAGATAACTTATCAAAGGATCAATTAGATACTATTCTTAATTTGAATGTTAGAGATGCTTCAACTATAAGAGCAATAAGAAATATTCTTAACTCAGAGTATAATAATAAAAAACTATATACACTAGATACACTTTTAAATTATTTATCTCGTGTTGATATGTATCAGGCGATATCTATAAATGATTCAATTACAATACTAAGAGATTATATAAAAATGTGTTTAGAATGTAATATAGAACCATTAACTAATAGTAATTCATTAAAAAGAGAACATGATGTAGTTTTGAGAAATTATAATTTAGTTCAAAGAGAAAAGTACAATGAGAAAGAAAAAGAAAAACAAATAACTTTAAATAAAAAAATAGAAGATAGATTAAAGATTATAGAAAAATATAAATATAGGGATGATGAATTAGAAGTTATATTCCCTCAAAATATTGAAGATTTATTTCAAGAAGGAAGAAATAATCATAACTGCGTAGGATCTTATTGTGATAGATATGCAAATGGAAGTAGTAATATAGGATTTATTAGAAAAATAGATAACCCAGAACAAAGTTATATTACAATAGAAGTTAATTCTGATTTTACAAAAGTTAATCAAGCTTTTTATTCATCTAATAGAGATATAACAAGTATAAGAGATATTAAATTTATTGAATCATGGATTGAACATAATAAAGAGATTAATCAAGAGAAAAGCAATGAATTTGATAGGGATATAACAGATGATATGTACTAATATTACTCTTTTGAAGGAGGAAAATAATGACGGATGAAGAACTATTAAAAAAGTATAGAAAATATAAGAGGAAAAGAAATTTAATAATTATGATTTCTTTTCTTTTTATTTTAATGATTGGTTTATTTGTCTATAGCAGGTTATCTAATAAACCAGTTAATGATAATAAAGAAATCATAAAGGAAGAAATTGATATAACGCCTCCTGTTTTAGTATTAAATAAAGAATCTATTGAAATAAATGAGGGTGACAAAATAGATTATAAATCTTATATAGAATCAGCAACTGATGAAGTTGATGGTGATATAACAAATAAAGTTCTTTATTTTGAAATTGATACTTCTAAAATAGGAGAATCAGAAATTATTTATTATGTATTGGATAATTCAAATAATATGACTCAAAAATCTTTGAAAGTTTTGGTAAAAGAAAAGCAACAGGAAACACCGGAAAATAACCCAAAAGAAGAACAAAAACAATCAAATAATACAAATACTACTAACAATACAAAACAGCCTGAAAACAAGCTAAAAAATGATTCTAAGATTACAAAATACTTTTTATTTTCTGATGGTTATGCAATGAACAATGTAGTTGAAGCTTGTGCCAGTGAATTAAAAAAATTAAATAGAGCAGGTCGTTGTACTCCATTAACCGATTCAGCAGGTATTTATTTAGGAATGAAATTAGAAACAAATTAGGAGATGATAAAACTGATTGATAATAAAAAAGTGTTAATTTATTGTAGAGTAGGAAACGAGGAACAAACTAATTTATCATACAATATAGAACTTGAAAATATTTTAAAGAAATATATTAATGATTTTAAAATACCAGATATGTTCAAAAGTAAAAATTGTTATATCCCATATCAAGGTTATTATGATTTAAGAGAATATAACTTGACTGAAAAAGAATTTATAGATTTTTGGAAGACACAGTATTTACTTAAATGTTGTGAGAAAAATAAAGAAGCTATTAAAAGTATGAGCATTATTGATTTTGAAAGATTAAAAGAAATATCTAGTATTTATCAAAATAAATTATTTGAAAAAGAATTAAAAGATAGAGAAATAGAATTGGATTATTAAAAAGAAAAGGAGAAAAAATGAAATATAATTATTTATTGATAGGCGAAGTATTGAGAAATGAAAGACTTAAAAATAAATATAGTATTAGAAGTTTGGCAAGATTAGTTGGTATGAGCGATACTGAACTAAGTCGTTGGGAAAATGGTGAAAGAATTAATTATAATTTAATATTGTTAATACGCCTTTGCGATATTTTAAAAATAAACTTTATTAAACTTTTAAAACTTAGTAATTATTTACCTTTAAATTATTCTGAAAAAATGTTTAATTCAGAACAAATACAGTCAAAAATTAAAACAAACAAAAAATATGTATGTATATATATTCCAAGTGAATTTTACATAATAGGAGATCATAATGAAGAAAAATAATAGAGATATATTAGTAATTAGTACAGAAGAAAATATATTACATATATCAGTATCAACTTATTGTGCTAATTATTTTTTATATGATAATAAAGGTAAATTTTTAATTAGTGGTACTATGGAAAGCTCTAAATATCAAATGGATGAGAATACCATAACTATTGAAATTATAAATTTGATAAGTCAATATATACCCTTTTCAGAACCATTTATGTATTTATATGACGGACAAACAGAGTTTTTAAGAGATTTGATTTTGAGTGAAAATAATAAAAAAGATATTGAAAAAATGGTACAGGAAATAGAAAGGAGAAACTAATTATTATGAAAGATGAATTAGAAAAATTTATTTTAAGTGATTCAAAAGAACCATTTGATTATATAGATGGTGAAAGAGAATATTTTAATAAAAAATATTTAAAGATTAACTATAATCATAGATTTGATACACTTTATAGTCAAAGATTATATAAAAATAAAATGAATAATGATTCATTTAGTTTTGCAGGATTTTATGACAAAATAGATAAAGTTATATATAATGCTGATTATGATTTAAGAGATGTATTAAAAGATAGAGATATTAAATTTGATGAAATATGTAATTTGAAAAGAAAAATCTATAAAGATATGAATGAGTATATTAAAAATTATACAATAAATAATCAGGATGAATTAAGACAACTTTGTCATAATAATTTTTATGACAATGAAAAAAACTTTTT
The DNA here is from genome assembly GCA_900551525.1 of uncultured Mycoplasmatota bacterium. Taxonomy (GTDB): domain Bacteria; phylum Bacillota_I; class Bacilli_A; order RF39; family UBA660; genus Onthocola_B. The sequence continues at coordinate 12,190 of URWD01000008.1, read as the reverse complement.
TAGAAGAATAGAAGAAGATGTTGAAAGACACTTTATAACTACAGATGATATTGTAATTGAAATACCTTATTTTGCTGAAACTAGATATGATGCTAATTATGAATATGATAAATTTTTACTAGAAGATTCAAATAGTATATATACAGATTATTTAGACAATCCAGAACAAACTATTAAAGAAAAATCCAAAGTAATGTTAAGTGACGAATTAACAAAAAAAAGAATTGGTTTTATGCTAAATCATAATGAATTTGAAAATAATTATCTATCAAAAATACTTGAAAATAAAGACAATGAATATGCTAGTTTATATAAAAATAAGGAATTATATAAAGCAATAAAAGATGTAGAAGCTCAAATGATTAATATAACAATTAACTATAATGGTGATGAACTTACTTTTAAATTTTCTAAATATACTTTTCAAGGAGCATTAGAGAGAAATGATAAGAGCGAATGTAGTTATAACAAATCGTATGAAAGTGTAGAAAAATTTCTTGAAGAACATAAAGAACAAGGCTATAAAAAAGAATTTGATTTTTTGAATATTACAAAGATAACTTATGGTAAAAATACTTTGTATGAAAATCAAGAAGATAAGGAATTAGAAAATGATGAACATGAAATGGAGATGGAATACTAAATGAAAGAATATGATTTGTTAATTAAAGAATATGATGAAAGAGTTTTAAGGGGAAAAGGAAAAAGCTTTGAGGATGCTAGTTTAGAAATTGAAGATAAAATTAATAGCGGCGATATTTATTTAGATCCAGTAAATTATAGCAGAGAGATAGTAAATTATAACAGTAAAAAAATAACTAAAAAAATAAGAATTGTTATTGAGTATGATCCAATAACAAAGAAAAATTCTATTGAGTGTGGAGACATTAAATCTGAATATAGTTCTGGTAAAACGGTTCGTGATTTAGAAACTGATTTTATAAATTTTTGTGAAGTTCACATGGAGAATAGAGAAATAGAAGCTGATAAAGATTTAGAAAGCGAATTAAATGAAGAAATGGAGATGATATAATTTGGAAAAACAATATGATGTCTTTTGTAAAATGAAACAGAAGGAAATGTCAAAAGCAATTAGTGATATGACTTATGAGTATATCAATCCAGAAACAAATAGTCCGACATTAGTACCAGCTGCACATTATGACAAAATATTAGGCTTGGTAAAAGAACAATTTATAGATGTTGCTATGCAAAATGAATTTTTAAATATAGCATACGATCAATTAAAAAGATTAAAAACGCAAGATCCAAAATATTTTTATCAAGCACTTCTTTGCTTGGATATGAATATAAAGCCTAATGACTTGAGAACGAATGAAAGACTTTCATTAACACTTACCTATGATGCAATAGAAGATAAAGAAAATAATTCAAAGAAAGAATTTAATTTCTTAAATCAAGATATTTTAGATTTATTTATAAGTAATAGAGATAATAAGCAACTTCATGCTGAAATGCTTCAACCAAAAGGTAATGTAATAGAAGAAAATGAGGAGGAAATAGAGTTAGATTATTAAAAAAAGGAGAAAAAATGAATAAACAATTACAAGCAAAAATAAATAAATTAGAAAGTTTAAAATCAAAAGAGATAGAAAAAAGAAATAAAATAAATGATGTGATTAATGATATGGATAAACAGCTAAAAGTTCTATATGATTATCAAAAACAGCAAGAAAAGATTTATCAACTTCAACAAGAATTAGATGGAAAAATTAAGGAACAATAGATGAATAGAAGAATTTTTATTGATATGGATGGAACTTTAGCTAGGTGGAAAGAAGTATCAAAAACAGATGAATTATATGAGCGAGGTTATTATTATAACTTAGAGCCAAATCAAAAATTAATAGATGATATTAAAGAAATGATATGGAAGGGAGAAGATGTTTATATTCTTTCTTCCTTTTTAAATGATAGTAAATATGCTTTAAATGAAAAAAATAAATGGTTAGATAAATATTTGCCCGATCTTATAAAAGAAAAAAGAATCTTTGTTAAATATGGAGATAATAAGTCAGGTTATATAAAAGATGGAATATCAAGTACAGATTATTTAATAGATGATTATACTAAAAACTTAATAGAATGGAATGCATCTGGAGGTACAGGTATTAAATATTTAAATGGTATAAATCATACAAAAGGTACATGGAAAGGTTTAATGCTAGATGAAGCAAATGAAGAAAATAGTTTATTAAAATTGATAGATGGTTTTGAAACAAATAAAGATTCATTTAATAAAAAGTATTTAGAATTGAGAACTAAAACAAGTGATTTTTTATCTAAGACAAGAAGTTGTTCTACTAAAAAGGTAGGAGAATTTACTGAGTTATTAAATGAAATTATAATGGAGCAACAGCACTTATTAAATGATTATATTATAGATATAGAAAGTTCTTGGCAAAATAAATCTTCTAATGATTTATCCGTGCATTACAAGATAAGAAACAAAGAATCTAAATTGTTATTTGATGGTTATGCTATTATAAATAATAAAAAAGACTTATCAAAGGACGAAATTAAAGATGAAATTTTATTATCTAATTTTCATGACAAAATAGATATTACAAGTATATCTAATGAATTAAGAAGTTTTGTAGATTATGTAATTTCTATTGATCTTGATGTGGGAGTTAGGTTTTATGCTGATGATTTACTTAATTATTTTGATATGGATGAAAATGATTTAACGAATAAAATGGCTGATGTACAAAAAGAAGTAGAAGCTTTGGGTATATCAGATTATTTAGATATTCATTATTCTAGTTTTGATAATAAAATTAATTATGTTGATGTATCGCCAAATATTATATATGAGTTTGAATATTCAACGGCAAGTAATGAAATAAATATTGAAAGAACATTCAAATATACAATCAATGGAAAAGATGTAGTGTGTGAGCTTAAATATGATAATAGATTGCATGGATTTGCTGTTTTAGGTTATATAGTTGATGAAAAAGATGTAAGCAAAGAAAATATAAGTAATGTACTTAGTAAAGAAGAATTATCAAAAATTCAAGGGTTATTATTAAATGAAATAAACGAAATTTATGATAAAGAATTTTTAAATAATTCTTGTGAAGAAAAAGATATAACAGATGATATGTATTAGAGAGGAGATTATATGAGAGTAACCAAATTAGCTGAAAATTTGAAAAATTATAATAATTCAATTTGGCATGGTGGTAAAGTCGTTACAATAGAATGTGATAAAGGAATATATAATATTTATGCTAATGGGATTGTAAATTGTAATCTAATGGCTAAAAGAGTATTTATAGATGCTTACGGAAATATTTATGGTAAAGATGACATTATAGAAACAGTTAAAGATAAAAATAATAGTGGGGAATTTTTAAAACGATTAGGTCATTATATAACAGATGATGAACATTTAAAAAGAATATTAGAAGATAAAGACAAAAATTATGAATTAGAAATAATTAATAATAATTGGTTAGAACTGGAGTATATTAATAATATTGGAGAAATTGAATATAGTGATGTAATACTTGACTTTGCTAATATCACAGATGCAATAGATAATGTTTTGGAGCAATTAGAAAAAGAAAATGAAACAAATAAAAAGTTCATAATTTATTGCAGAATAGGAATGAGTAAGGATAATCCTTATTTATGTGAATCGCAAAAAAAGTATTGTATGAGTTATTTAAAAGGTGAATATAACATTAATGAAGAACAGGTAGAAGTATATATGGATGAAGGGTTTAGTGGAGTTGATTCTGATAGACCATGCTTTAAAATGATGCTAGAAAGGATAAAGGAAGGTAATATAAAACAAATAATAACACCATCTTTTTCTAGGATGTGTAGAGATTTAGAAACTTCTTTTGTTCTTATAAAATTATTAGAAAAGTATAATGTAGATTTATATTCCATTAAAGAAAATTCTTCACTAAAAGATATAATTTCTCTTTCATTCAATAAATCTTTGTTTGAAACATATCATCAAAACAAACAAAATGAAGAAAAGGAATTAGAATATGAGTAAATACAATAAAGCTAGAGAAGAACTTGTTAATATGTATTTAAACAGTTTAGAAGAAGGAGAGATACCTTGGTATAAAACTTGGAATATTAAATCACCTTGTAATGTTGTGTCTAATAGAAATTATAGAGGAATTAACAATTTATTATTGTCTTATGTAGCAGCCAAAAGAGGTTATAGTGATAATCGTTGGTGTACATTTGATCAACTAAAAAAAAACAAATGGAAGTTCAAAGAAGATGCCAAAGGAAAAGGTATCTGGGTAGAATATTGGACTCAATATAATGTAAAAGAAAAGAAAATATATTCATTCAATGCTTATGAACAAATTATAAAAAATGAACCTGAAAGAAAAGATGAGTTTAGAGTAATAGATAGATGTACAGTAGTTTTTAATTGTGATTTGATAGATGGTGTTCCAAAGCAAAAAGAAATGACTGAATATAATGATACAAAATTATCTAACACTATTGATAATATAATTAAAAATATTGGTGTTAAGTATATAGAAGATAGTAGTGATCCATATTATAGTCCTTTGGAAGATAAAGTTGTAATTCCATATAAAAAATCTTTTACAAATGAATATTCATATCATGCAACTCAATTACATGAATTAGCACATTCAACAGGTCATGAATCAAGACTTAATAGAGATATAAAAAATAAATTTGGATCTGAAGAATATGCAAAGGAAGAACTTAGAGCAGAAATAAGTTCTTCCTTTTTAATTCAAAAATTTGGATTAGAGTATGATAAAAAGCATTTAGAAGAACATAAAGGTTACATTCAAAACTGGATAAAAATTATTAAAGATAAATCATCGGAACTACTAAAAGCAATATCTGATGCTGATAAAATTGTTAGTTATCTTGAAGAAAATTCAATAGATAAAAGCAAAGAATTATCAAATGAAGATTTGGATAAGGAGATGGAATTAGAATATGAATGAAAGTCTAAATGTGTTTAGTAATATAAAGAACAAACTATCTTCTAATGAAATGCTAGAAGACTTTTTATATTATTTAGGAATATCTACTGTGAATGAAAATATTTCTAATGATGAAATGATAGATTTGATTGATTATTGTAAGACAGTAAGAAATAAAAATATAGATCCGTATGTAATAGCAAGAGATTTAACTTTAATAATATATAAATATAGAAATAGTATTACACTTGAAAATATAAAAAGGATTCCAAGTGATTCAATAAAATATTATTATGAAAGTGGTAATATTTCTGAACTCGAGGATTATTTTGAAGACTATGAGGAAATACTAACTTCAACAAAAGATATAAAAGACGGAGTATCTTATACGATAGCTCGTGTTGTAGAAAATGGTTATAGTGTAGAACTTCATTATAATAGCAATGATGGAGCAACTATTGAATATGGTACTAAATTAGCACATAATTATTGGGAAAATGATATAGAAGAAATTGATTGGTTTAATACTAATTTGTCTGATGATTATATTTTAAGAAGACTTGATTGTTTATATGAAGACTATTTTTCTGATAAAGAATTAACTAATGAAAAATCAGAAGAATTAAACTTAATTTATAAAATTCTCCATAATCATAAAGTAGATGATATTACATTAAATATTGATAAATTTAATAATATAGTTGCTTATGATGATTGCAATTTTTGGTATGGTAAAGAGTTTTATGATTTTATGTTTAATGAATTATTTGTTTACAATAATGATAATCATATTGATTTAATTGAAAGTAAAGATTTGAAAAAATTAAACAAATATAGAAAGCAATATGAAGAAAATAATATTAAGGAAAATAAAAATCAAACTAACAAGATAGTACAAGAAATTGAAATTGAAATTTAATGAAGAAACTTAAATATTATAAATGATTTTTTTAAAAATCTACTAAACTGTCGGAGACTTTTAGCAGGTCTTAGGAGTATCTCCTAACAAGCAATAGGGTGTGCCAACACCATGCTTGGTAGTTTATATATATATAGTCTGTAAGATACAATCTAAAATTAAGAAAGGAGCGATTAAAATAAATTTATTTTTTGATAAATGGCAAGTAATGAAACAGTTAGAAGTATCAGAAAAAGATATGAATATTGCAATTAAAAATATGGTTAGAAGACATCCTTTTGAAAACTGGATGTATGTTAGAAATGCAAGTAATAATCAAAAGACTACATATATATCAAATGAAGGAATAGAATGGTTAAAACAAGTGTATTTTAATAGAAGTAAATTTTATTTAGATCTTGATATTTTATTTTTTGAAAATTTAATTAAGACATTAGAAGAAAAAAACAATCTTCCTCATAAAAATAAAATCTATGATGATATGAGTATAAAATCATTGATGACTTTATTTAATAAGTCAAGAATTGCACTTGATACAGCAATTAGTAGAATGAATAAAAGAACAGGAAAAGATTATAAAGAGATTATTGATGGTGAAGTAATAATTAAAAGTGATGGTGTTAAATGGTTGTATGAAAAATATTTTCGTTTAGCATATTTAGAAGAATTAGAAAATTATAAATTAGAACTTGAAAGAAAATCTTATGACAGATAAAAAATCAAGGCGTGAAAAAATTAATATTATGTTAAACGAAGAAGAAAGAAAAACTATAACAGATAAAGCAATCAAATATGGTTATGGAAATAAACTCGCTGAATATGTTAGAGATGCGTGTATTTATGAAAAACTATATATTGAAGATGTAAAAGGGAAAACTGAAATTTGTAAAATAGTTAATGATCTTATTTTAGAAATAAGAAAAATCCAAACAATAGAAAGTAAAATATCTAAAAATATTACTATAACAAAGTCAGATATAAAACTTATCAAAAATAATAATATAAAATTAAATGACTTGATAGATAATTTAATAAAAACAGTAATTAAAGTATTATCTACATCATCAACACAAAAATATCAAAAAAGATTTAGATTAATTGAAAAATATAAGACAACTAATAAACATATAGATAATATTTTAAAAAGGGAACTTTGTTTGGTAATTCCTAGCACCTTATCATTTAATGACTATAAAATAGGATATTTAGTTATATTATTAGATACATCAAAAAGTGTTAAATTAGATTATATAAATTATAATAGTATTTCTGTAATGATAGATTCTCAAAGAGAATTAGCATTACAAAATAATTGTTATATTCTTTTTAAAAAAATAGATAATGTTTTGTATTCATATTTAGCACTTTATAAGAAGTCAAGAGAAGAAGCAATGAATTATATTGTAGGAAATAAAAACAATTCTTTATATGATTATGTAAATGATGTAGAAATAATATCTGATAAATAATGCCAACAACAGCTAGGTGGGTTGTCCACGGAGTTCAAGGTAGAAGTGATTGCATTAATTATATAAAGAATAAAAATAAGACTGAAGATGGAATTTTAGTAACTGGTGTAAATTGTTCTTCAGAGTTTGCAGCGTATGAAATGAAAATGAACAATGACAAATTTCATATAATTGAAGATAATGACAGCCGTACTTGTTATCATGGTTATCAATCATTTGATCCAAAAGAGAAAAATCTGACACCAGAAGAAGCACATGAAATTGGTGTTGAGCTTGTTAAAAGATTGTATCCTGATTATCAAGTAGTTGTTAGTACCCACACAGATAGATCACACATTCATAATCATTTTGTTATAAATGCTGTTAACATGAGTGGTAAGAAATTAGAGGATAGACTTGCAAACCCAATAGAAGGATTATATGGACTTAGAGATATGAGTGATTCCATTGCTCTTAGTCATGGATTAAAAATTATAGAAGATGCCCCAAAGATTGGACGATTTCATAAAAGCAAATATTTATATGCTTTGGCACAAAAATCTTGGAAACAACAGATAATTGAAAAACTGGAAGAACTAAAAACTAATTGCTTTACTTTTGATGAACTTTTAGAAAACTTAGCACTAGATGGTTATCTAATTAAAACTGGTAAAAATATTAGAATTAAACCTTATGCAAAACAAAAATTTGTAACTATGAAAGTTTTAGGAGAAGAATATAGCGAAGAAAATTTAAAAAAGTTTTTCTTAAATAAAAGTAAAAATTCTGTATTACTTGATTTTGTAGATTATAAATTAAGTGATGAGAATAGTGAGTTATTAAATATTCAAGATATATTAATAAGAATGTCTAAAAAATCTATTCTTTCAACTATGAAAGAGTTAGAACCTAATTCTAAATATCCAAAGTATTATAACTCAAGGTATATGGAGATTAAGCGTTATCATAAATTAATAGATACGCTTAATTTTTTAAATGATTATAAAATATATACTCATGATGATTTAGTAAATAATTTGAATGAATTAAAAAAGGAAATAGAAGTAAAACAAAAAGAATATGAGAAACAAGTATCTGCTAATGAAACATTACAACTTCGTGTTCCTCTATGTAATCTGTATCTACAATTAATTGATTATTATGAAAGCTATTTAGAACAAAAAGATATGATAAATGCTGAAATAGAATTAAGTAATGAAGTTAAAACATTTATGGATATTAAAACTGAACTAGGTAATGCTTCACTTGATGATGTAAAACATATTTTAGCTTCTGCCAATAGAAGTAAGACTGAAACGAATAAACAGTATGCTTATTTAACATATTTAAAAAATAAGGCTAGTAGTTTAGAAAGAATAAAAGGATTATCTTTGGAAACTGAAAAAGGATATATAAAAAGTTTTTCAATAAGTAAAAAAATGATAGACCAAAATAGGATTTCTGAATCTAAATATTGTATTCGTGTTCCTTACAGCAACTATTATATTTATATACCTAAAGAAAATGTTGCTTGGTTTAATTATAATCAAAGAGCAAATGTTTATGTTGTAGATGATAAAGAATATGAACTATATGATAAAGATAATTTATTAGTAGATCATATAACTGGAGAATTATTAGAAGAATTATCATTGGCGGAAAAATCAAAAGTAAGTGAATATTACAGAAATGAAAAGGAAAAGGAGAGAGAAGAAAACAATGAATAAGGAAAAAGTAAGAGAATATGTTAAGTTTTTTAATAGCAATAGAAATAATTATAAAGAACTAGAAATAGCATTTATTTTTTATACTATATATGATGAAAAAGAGATAACAGATGAAATGATTTGTAAAATAGATAGAGAGACAAATAATAAATCTATACTAGATAAAGATATTCAAGATAGTATTGAAGATTTTGATGAAGAAAATAATATAGAAGAAAATGAGGAGGAAATAGAATTAAATGAAAAGTAAAAAATTATTTACTGTTATAAAAGTTTTATATATAACAATTCTATTGTTAATAGCTGCTTTTTGTTTTTATAAATATTTTTCAATAAAAGAAGATAGAAAAGATCAAAAACAAGAACATGAAAAAATACTTGATGTTGCAGATATAAAAGAAGATGTAAGTGATAATGACAATAATAAAATTAATTTTGAAGAATTGTCAAAGATAAACTCAGATATTGTTGGATGGATAACTATTGAAAACTCAAACATTAATTATCCGATAGTTCAAGGACAAAATAATACTTATTATTTAAAACATTCTTTTGAAAAAAAGTATAGTGGCTATGGTGCTATTTATATGGATGCAACAGCAGATAAAAGTTTTAATTCTTTAAATACTTTCATATATGGTCATAATACTTCAAATGGTACAATGTTTGCTGATTTAGGAAAATTTATGAAGCAATCATTTTTTGATGAACATAAAAATATTTTTATATATACAAAAGACAAAAATTATAAATTGGAGATATTTAGTGTTCATGTGGATAGAGCATCTTCAAAATCTTATCAAATGAATTTTACAACAATGAATTTATACAAAGAATATATTGATTTAATGAAAGAATATAGTATTATAAAATCTGATGTTGAAGTTGATTATGAAACAGATAAAATAGTTACTTTATATTCTTGTTCACATGAAAGGGGTAATTCAAAGTTAGATAGATATTTTGTTCATGCTAAATTAAATGAAATAAGTTAAATTTTAAAGAAGTAAAATTTTGAATATTCCAGTTGTATATGATGATAAAGTTTTACAACAAAAGCATGAAGAAATATTTAAAGTTTTAAATATTGATAAGACTAAAAAAGAAATGTTAGATGCAAAATTGGTTATAACAATATTTGATATATTATATAAGCAAGATCTGATTAATGAAAGAGAGTATAAGGCATTGGTTTTAAATACTAATCGCACATTTAATATTAATGATAATATTTGATATTATTTGTTTATGAAAGAGAGGTGTGATAATGTCAAGAACGGTAGCAATATATGCTAGAGTATCAACAGAACATGAAGCACAACTATCAGCTCTTGAAAATCAAGTACAATATTATGATGATATTTTAAAGAAGCATCCAGATTGGATATTATATGATAGATATATTGATGAAGGGATAACTGGTACTTCTATTAAAAAAAGAAAAAATTTTATGAGAATGATTGAAGATGCTAAAAATAAATGCTTTGATCTAATTATTACTCGTGAAGTATCAAGATTTGCAAGAAATACAGTTGATACTCTTCAAGAAACAAGACGATTGAAAAAAATAGGAGTAGAAGTTTATTTTACTGAAGATAATATTTGGACTTTTAATGATGAAGATGGAGAATTAAAATTAACAATTATGGCTACACTAGCTCAAAACGAAAGTAAAAAAACTTCTCAAAGAGTAAAAGCAGGTCAAAAAATATCTTTTCAAAATGGTGTGTTTTATGGAACAGGAAATATATTAGGTTATGATAAAGTAGGTAAAGAGATGATTGTAAATGAAGAACAAGCTGACATTGTCAAGTTTATTTATTCATCTTTTCTATCAGGCAATGGTACAACTAAGATAAAATATGAATTGGAAAAAAGAGGATATTTAACTTCAACTGGTTTAAAAGTTTGGAGTGCATCAAATATAACAAGAATTTTACATAATTCATTTTACTGTGGAACTATTATATATAGAAAAAGTTTTATTCCTGATTTTTTAGAACAAAAGCCTAAGAAAAATAAAGGAGAAGTTGAAAAGATAATAGTTGAAGGAACACATCAACCAATAATATCAAAAGAAGACTTTAATAAAGTACAGCAAATATTTGGAGAAAGAGCGTCAAAAATAGAAAAGGATAAAAGTGTAGGTTATGGTATTCCTAAAAATATATGGAGTAAAAAACTTATGTGTAGTTGTGGTTCAACATTTAATCGTCGTACTTATCATAAAAAGAATGATGAATCTATTACATATTGTTATCATTGTTATAGGCAAAAAAACTTTGGCTCATCTAAAACACGAGAAAAGAAGGGATTGCCTATTGATGGTGCTTGTGATATACCATTAATTCAAGAATGGAAATTAAATGTAATGGCAAGAGCATTATTTGAAGTAATTTATACAGATAAAGAACAAATAATAAATGTCATAAATGAATTAATAGATGATACTATTAACGAAAACAATAATTATGAAGAAATACAATCTAAAATTAATTCATATTTAAAAAAGATAGAAAAAGAAAAAAATAAAATTGATAAACTTTTAGAAATGTATTTAAGTGATATGATAGAAAAAGAAAATTATATAAAGAAAAAGAAAGAATTAGAAGAATTAATAAAAGATCAAAATATTGCAATAGATGAATTAAGACAAAAACAAGATATTTCAACTGAAACAGTTGCAGATAGAATTAACAATTTAAAAAAGAATGTATTAGATAACATTAGATTTGATAATAAAAATACAATATCTGAATTGGTAGATTCGTATATAGAAAAAATAATTATATATAATGATAGAAGTGAATGGATTTTAAATTATATAGATGGTATAATTAATTTAGACATAAAAGGTCAAGAACGCTCTTCAAAAAAGGAATTATATATGACCCCTCTGCGAAAAGCGTTCCGAAGTGCATAGTGGCACAAGCTGTAATAAACAATAGAAAATAAAATAATAAACTAGGAATTAAATTAATTCTTAGTTTTTCTATATAAAATACTAATAAAATTAAATAATTTAAATATAATAATATTGATATACTATTTGACGTTTTTAGAAAAATATAGCATATTATTATTGCATTAGAGAAATACTACATGTAAGAAAATGTTAGACACTCTTGGATG
>URWD01000007.1 GCA_900551525.1 uncultured Mycoplasmatota bacterium | reverse complement strand
TTAACGAATGGACAATCACACGTAATGATAGTTATTCTACTAGTTCATATCGTGTTAATTCAGATGGTTATGTTGATGAAAATTATGTATCAAGTGGAGAAACTATTTTCTATTATGTAACTAATGAGTATGCAGTGCGACCATCATTCTATCTTGAATCTTTTGTAACTTACGATTCAGGTTCCGGCACTAAGTCTGACCCAATAAGAATAAAATAAGGAGGCAATTATGAAAAATAGCAAAGGTTTTATATCTGTAACAGTTATTTATTCATTTTTCTTAGTATTCTTAACTTTAATGATGTTTATAATAGTAAACTTAGTTACGAATAGAAATCTTTTAAATAATATGAAGAAAACAATTAAAAATGACATAAGTGATACTAATTTTTCCAATTATCTTATTAATAGATATGATGATTTAGGCATTCTAAAGATAAATGACTCATATCGTTTTAATGGAAATAATCCAAATAATTATGTTAAATTTAATAATGAAATATATCGAATAATCGGAGTAATTGATGGCAAAGTGAAACTAATAAAAAATGACAGTATTACAAGTATAGCTTTTGATAGTGAAAATTCAAATAATTATAGTGGATCATCAGTAAGTTCTTATTTAAATAATGAATTTATAAAAAGTCTTGGTGATAATGCTACATTAATAGAAACCAGTACATGGTATATTGGTGGTTTAGATGCATCATATAAAACTAAAACAGGTGCAGAAATTATAAAATATGAAATTGGTGAAAATAAAAATAATGGTGCCACAATTATTCAAAAAATAGGACTACCATATATAAGTGATTATATATATGCAGGTGATGAAAAAATATATAATCAAACAGTACAAAATCAAAATAATTGGTTATTTACAAGTAATATGTGGTTTATAAGTAGGCAAAATAGTAATTTAATAGATAATTATTATCTGAAAAGTGATGGAACAATTGATTCTGATAATGTAAAAAATTTAAAAAATATTAAGCCAACATTTTATTTAAGTGGCAGTGTAAAATATATTAGTGGAACTGGCACAAATAGTGATCCGTATATAGTGGGGTAGTTTATGAAAAAAATAAATAAAAGAGGAAGTACACTTTTAGAACTTGTAATAAGTATTGCATTAATATCTATTATTTTAGTCTTTTTAATGAGACTTTTAGTTGATTTAAATAATACGGAAACAAATAATGTATATGCTAAAGACAATCAAATTAATAGAGCAGAAATATTAAGAATGATAGAAAACGATTTAAATAGCAATACTATAACGAACATTGATAGTACAGGTTCTACTAGTGATAATCTAAAAATAAAATTTACTTTTAAAAATAATAAAACTAGTAGTATAGATGCAACTGAAAATAAATTTACTTATAAAAATTCTAGTAATAGCACCAGAAGTTGGATGATAGATGGAGGAAAAATATATACCAAAAAAGCAAATGTAGACTATAGCGATGATAAAATAAACGAAGTAAATAAAAGAATATATACATTACAAATAGATATTGAAGTACATACCACAAATGATAAAAATAAATTTGGAAATAACAACTTATTAGATGATATTTTAATAAGTTATATTGGAAAATCACAAGATTTTAACAAAAATATTACTTGCTTAGGTTATGATTGTTAAGAAAACCACTAAAGCAGTTTGTATTATCCTACCTTTAAAAAAGTATTTGTATGATAAATTAGCTTCATTTAATATACATGAAACTTGAGTATGAATAGAAAAACCGCCAAAAGATATAAATATCATTGCTATAACTTCTTTAAATTTAATGCTAGAATTAATTAGTGATGCCAACCCTTGAGTCATTTCTAAAAATCCTTTAAAGAAAATATTAAATGGATAAATAATATTAAATTCAGTAATTATAATATTTGATAATATAAGGTAAAATGTTATAACTCCAAGAACAGTAATAGTGGTATTTATACTAGTTTTAATTGATGAAGATAAATTAATTTCATTAGTATTTATAGATTTACCATTTGATGGTAAATCTTTTTTATAAATAAAATATAAAATTAAATTTGTTAAATACAAAATTAACATTAATCTAATAGTTGTTAATTTACTTAAAAATATAGAATTTAATATAGAATATAAAAATAATGGGTTTGCAAAAAATGTAAAAATCAAACAAGTATTAGCATATTCTTTTGTAATTATATTTTGCTCTTTTAATTTAGAAATAATATATGTTCCAGAAGGGGTTCCACTTAAAAGTGACATAATAAAAATGTAAATAGCAGTATTTTTAAAAAAAGAAGAAAAATTCAAATTTATTAATAAATCTTGAATAATAATCATTATAAAAAGATATGGAAAAACCTTATTAAGCCATATTGTTGTAGCATCCAAAGTGCTTTTTAAAACAATTTCATAATTTTTAAAAATAAGTATAATAAATGTCATAATAAGTAAAATAGTAATTTTTCGTTTCATATTCTCTTCCTTTTTTGCTATAATTAATAAAGGTGATGCAATTTGTTTAATAAAATATATGACAAAGTTAAATTATTTATTTTAGAAAATATAAGATTTTTAATTTGTTTAACAATTTTAATATTTGTTTTTACATTTGAGTTTCCTTATGTGGTTTATACTCCGGGAGGGCTTGTTAATTTAAATGAAAGAATAGATGTTGAAAATGGATATGACAAAAAAGGAAGCCTTAATATGAGTTATGTTTCAATGCGAAAAGGGACAATTCCTAGCATTTTACTTTCTTATGTTATACCTAACTGGGATCTTAAAAAAAATGAAGATGTAACGATAAATGATGAATCTATTGATGAACTATTAAAACTAGAAAAAATATATATGACTTCATCTGTTAATAATGCCACTATATTAGCATATAATAAAGCGGGTAAAGAGGTAAAAATTACTAAAAGTATAAATAATGTTACATTTATTGCTGATTTTGCTAAAACGGATGTAAAACTTCAAGATGAATTTTTGAAAGCTGATGGTAAACAAATTGAAACTATTGATGATTTAAAAAGTATTATTAATAGTAAAAATACTGGAGATAAAATAAATATTGTTGTAAAAAGAAATAATAAAGAAAAAGATTGCTATGCTATTATTATGGAAAGTGAAGGAGAAAAGAAAATAGGTATAGGATTTTTAACTACTTATGAATATGATACAAATCCTGAAATTAAAGTTAAAACTAAAGCTAGTGAATCAGGCTCTAGTGGAGGTTTAATGCTCACTTTAGCCATTTACAATGACATAGTGAAAGATGATTTAACAAAAGGAAGAAAAATTGTTGGTACTGGTACAATTTCTTTAGATGGCACTGTTGGTGCTATTGATGGAGTTAAATATAAAATGCTCGGGGCAGCAAAAAAGAAAGCTGACATATTTCTTTGTCCAGAAGAAAATTATGAAGAAGCATTAAAAGTAAAAAATGAATTTAATTTGAAATTAATTTTAAAAAGTGTAAAAACTTTTGATGAAGCTGTAGATTATCTTTTAAATAGTTAATTTGTGTAAATGTGTACAGCAGTTTGACACACTTAGAAAGCCCAATTTATGGGCTTTTTTAAATGCCTACAATTTTTTTGAAAAAATTTTTATAAAAAGTGGGAAAATTTTATATGACTTAGGAAATATATAATATGAGAGGATAAATTAGGATACTTAGAAGGAGGAAATTTGAAAATATTTAATAAAAAAGAAATAATAATTGGTATAGCAATACTTTTATTGATAATTGGTGGAGGAACATATGCATTTATAAATCTTAGAAATAATTCATACATTGAAAATGAGAATAATGACTTATTAGTTGATGAAACTACTTATGAAAAAAATCAAAATGTTAAGATTAAAGCAGAAGTGAAAGGAGAAGTTATATCACCTGGAGTTTATGAACTTGATGAAGGAAGTAGGATTCAAGATTTAATTGATGCATCCGGAGGTTTTAGTGATAAAGCTTATTATGACAATATTAATTTAAGTATGAAACTTAAGGATGAAATGGTTTTGGTTGTTTATGATAAAGATAAGATAAAGAAAGAAGTTAGTGGTGCAAATAAAACAAATAGTGTAAATAAAAGTTCAAGTACGAACAAAAACACTTCAGTTTCTAACAAAACTGATAGGGAAAATATAGTACCTGAATATAATATTGATAACTCTCTAAAAAATAATGAAAGTGTAATTGAAAAATCAGAAAGTAAAGTAGTTGATGAAATTAAATCAAATGACAATAATAGTGCCGATAATAAAAATACTTTAGTAAATAATTTGGTAAATATTAATACTGCAGGCATCAAAGAACTTTCAACTCTTACTGGTATAGGTGAGGCTAAAGCCCAAAAGATTATTGATTATCGTGAAGCTAATGGAGGTTTTAAATCTATTGATGAAATAATGAAAGTTAAAGGTATTGGTAAGGCAACTTATGAAAAATTTAAAGCAAATATTACAATTTAATAAACTTTTAGTATTTTTAGGTATATTTATATTTATTTATATATTATTTTTTACAAAAATAATAAAATATTCTTCCAAAAACGATATAAATGAGAAACAGGTAACTGGTATAATTACAAGTATGAAACTTGATGGAAATAAACTTACAATAAATCTCAAAGCTAAGGAAAACATAATAGCAAATTATTATATTCAAACTGAAGAAGAAAAAAATAACATATTTAATAAGGTTCATCTTGGAAGCAAAGTATATTTAAGAGGCTCTTTCAGTGAACCTCTCGATAATACAGTGCCAAACACTTTTAATTACAAAAGATATTTATATAACAAAAAAATATATTATATTTTCGATATTTCTGAATATAAAATAATTGGTAGTAATAATTTAATCTACAAACTAAAAGATAACTTATTTAAAAAAATATACAATAGTGAAAATAGCGATTATTATTTAGCCTTTATACTTGGTGATAAAGCACTACTATCAAGTGATATTTATAATGCTTACCAAAAAAATGGTATAAGTCATTTATTAGCTATATCAGGAATGCATATTAATATGTTAGTTTTATTAATTTCAAAAATTATAAAAAGTGAGAAAAAAGAATTTGTTGTAATATCATCATTTTTATTACTATATTTATTTTTAACAGGAATAACCGCATCAATAATGCGTGCTATTTTATTTTATATATTGAAAAAAATAAATAAATTAAAGAACCTTAGATATTCAAATATGCATATACTTATTTTAAGTGCTTATATTATTTTGTTTATTGATCCATTTATGATTTATGATCTAGGTTTTATATATTCTTTTGTTGTTTGTTTTGGCATTATTTATTACAACAATTATATAAAAGGTAATTACTTTATAAAATTATTGAAATTAAGTATTATAACGTTTTTGTTTAGTTTACCAGTTACAGCTTTAGTAAACTTTGAAATAAATTTATTATCAATTCTAATTAATATTATTTTTGTTCCTTGGGTAAGTTTATTTCTATATCCATTTACTCTGATTTCGTTTATCATTCCGTTTCTAAATCCGATTTTAAGTTTTTTTATAACAATAACTAATGATTTAAATATATTTTTTGGAAAATTTAGTTTGTTAATAAATATTCCCAAAATGCCAATAATTTTTGTTGCTTTATTTTATTTAATTTTGTTAACCAAGAAAAAGAAAAACATATATTTTTTACCATTAATTGTTGTTATTTGTAAATTATTACCTTTACTAGATTTTAACTACTATGTTTACTATTTAGATGTTGGTCAAGGCGATTCTAGTATTCTTTTATCTCCCCATAATAAAGAAACTATTATGATCGATACTGGTGGTAAAGTAGAATATAAAATAGATGATTGGAAAAAGAAAAAGAAAATTTATCACTTAAGTGACAACACCATTAAATTTTTAAAAAGCAAAGGGATAACTAGCTTTTCATATATGATTATTACGCATGGTGATGCTGATCACGCGAAAGAAAGTTTAAATATTATAGAAAATATAAATGTTAAAAATGTTGTATTAAATAGTGGTGACACTAACTATTTAGAGAAAGAAATTATTTCTTCTAAAATTAATATTACAAAAAAATATAATCTTAAATATTTTAATGTAGTAAATTTAAATAATGATATGTACGATAATGAAAATGATAATAGTATTGTTAACTATATAACATTTTTAGGTTATAAATTCTTATTTATGGGTGATGCATCAATTAAAGTTGAAGAAAATTTATTAGAAAAATATAAAATTACAAACGTTGACTTTTTAAAAATTGGCCATCATGGGAGTAAATATAGCACTAGTGAAAATTTTATTAATACTTTAAAACCAATCTATTCAGTTATAAGTGTAGGAAGAAACAATAAATATGGACATCCCCATGAAGAAGTATTGGAAAATTTAAAAAATAGTAAAATTTTAAGAACGGATTTAAAAGGTACAATTGGTATAAAGATAAATAGAAATAAAATAAAAATAAATTATACATTAAATTAAAAAAACAGGGAGGATAGATATGATGAATTATTATAATGAAATAAAAACACAAATATTAAATAATGAAATAACTAAGAAGGTGAAGGAATATTCAAAAAATAAAAGTGACTTAACAACTTATTATAATGTAGGTAGACTATTAAGTGATGCAGGCAAACATTATGGAGAGGGAATCATTAAGGAATATTCAGAAAAGTTAACAAAAGAATTTGGTAAAGGATATAGTCAAAGAAATTTAAGAAATATGAGACAATTTTATTGTGTTTCAACAAAATGGCAGACACTGTCTGCCATTTTGTCATGGAGTATTTATTGTGAATTAATTTGGTTTGAAAATATAAATGAAATTAATTATTATATTACAATTTGTGAAAAACAAAATTTATCTGTTAGACAACTTCGCGAACATATTAAAAACAAAGAATATGAAAGATTAGATAAAAATACCAAATTAAAATTAATTAAGAAAGAAAAACTAGAAGTTCAAGATACTATAAAAAATCCGATAATAATTAGTAATCATTTCAATCATGAGACTTTGTCTGAGAAAGTATTGCAGAAGCTTATTCTTGAAGACATACCAGCATTTTTAAAAGAACTAGGTAATTCATTTTGTTTTATATCAAATGAATATAAAATTAAAATAGGTAATAACTATAACTATATTGATTTACTCTTATATAACTACGAATTTAACTGTTTTGTAGTTGTAGAACTAAAAGTAACTGAATTAAAAAAGGAACATATAGGCCAAATAGAAGTTTATATGAATTATATTGATAAAAACTTAAGCAAGCCGACTCAAGATAAAACAATAGGTATTATTCTTTGTAAAAAAGATAATAAATTTATCATGGAATATTGTAGTGATGAAAGAATACACATACGAGAGTATAATTTGATAAAATAAAATATAAATTTTAGATGACTTTTACATAAATTTTTGATAAAATAATTAAGTGATGTCTTATGAAAATATTTATAACGGGACCTACTGGGGTAGGAAAAACCAAATTAAGTATAGCTTTAGCTAAATATTTAGATGCTTATATAATTAATTGTGATGCTGTGCAAGTATACAAAGAGCTTAATGTGGGTAGTGCAAAAGTAACTGAAGATGAAAAAGAAGGTATTAAACATTTTCTTTTTGATATAAAAAATCCAGATGAAGAATATAATGTTAAAGATTATCAAAAAGATCTGAGAGACTTATTTGCAAAGTATAAAGATAAAAATCTTATTATTGTAGGTGGAACTGGATTATATGCAACAGCTGGTGCTTATGACTATAGATTTTATGAAGATGAAAATGACACAGATTATAGTACATACTCTTTAGAAAAATTATATGACTTAGCATTAAAAAAAGATAAAAACTGTAGCATAGATAGAAATAACAGAGTAAGACTTGAAAGATTTTTAAAAAGAAGTAATGAAGAAAAAATAGAACCAATTTTACTTTATGAAGATAGTATATTTATAGGTCTTACCACAGAAAGAGACAAATTATATGAAATTATAGATAATAGAGTAGATGTAATGGTAGATAATGGATTAATTGAAGAAGTTAAAACGTTATATAAAAAATATCCAAATAGTATGATACTTAAAAGGGCAATAGGTTATAAGGAGATAATCAACTATTTGGATGGAGATATTACTATAGAAGAGGCGATTGATTTAATAAAGAAGAATAGTAGACATTACGCCAAAAGACAATATACATGGTTTAATAATAAAATGAGTATTAAGTGGTTTAATGTTGATTTTGAAGACTTTTCTAAAACAATAGAAGAAGTGAAAGAATATTTAGGTGATAAAAATGAATAAGAAAAAAAGTTTATTAATAATTTGGGTAAGTGCATTTATATTATTTACCAGTTTAGTATTTTATGTAATTGGCTGTAATTCTGATTATTTAGTTAAAAACATATTCAAATTAATATCATTAATTGTATTAATAATTAGTATTATAAGTTTAATTGTTGGCATAATTAGTTTGATTAAAAATAAACATAGAAGAGCTTTTAGTAAAGTCAAAATAATAGTTATTTCAGCTTTAATAGCTATTTACATGTTAGGTTGTTCAACCTTTTTGTTTATTTTATATGGACCGTTTACAGGTTTTAAAGATTGGCTTATTACAACTGCCATGGCAACTATGAATCATCAATATTATTGTAAATGGTTTTATAGTACTGAAGAAATAAATAAGATTTTAGGAAACAATTATATTGATGATGGTGGAAAAGAAACAGATCCATCGCTTGTTGATCACAAAGAAACTTTAACTTATAAAAATGAATATGAAAAACAAATACTAGAAAGAAATAAAGACGATTTATACAAAATAATAGAGTTTGAAGTTAATGGTTGTAAAGCATACCTTGGTGTTGTATATGATCCAAGCAAAATTAGTGTTGGATATTCTAAATGGCTTGGTAGAAGTGGACAATATATTTATGATATGGCAAAGGAACAAAATTCAGTTTTAACCATTAACGGTGGAGGATTTATGGATCCAAATTATAATAGTAATGGAGCAAATCCCGTAGGTCTAACAATATCTAACAAAAAAATTATAACCGATCATAATATGGGTGGTGCATCTGGCGTAGTAGGATTTAATACTGATAACACTTTAGTTCTTCTTCAAAATGTTGGAGGAGAAAAAGCTTTAGGAATGGGAATTAGAGATGCTGTATCCATGGGGCCATTTTTAATAGTTAATGGACAAAAGTCATTTACTAAAGGAAATGGTGGTTGGGGATACGCAGCTAGAACTGCTATTGGTCAAAGAAAAGATGGTATAGTTTTAATGTTAGTTGTTGATTCTAATGCTACTCGTACTAAAGGAGCTTCCATGAAAGATTTAGTTGATATCATGGATAGATATGGTGCAATTAATGCGGCAAACTTAGATGGTGGAACATCAAGTGTTATAGTAGAAAAACATGGCACTGGAAAAGATGCAACATTTGATATGCTAAATGATCCAATAGATTCAGCCTTAAGACACAGAACAAGAGGAATACCAACCATATTTAAAGTAGTAGAATAAAAGTAAAAACACCAGATTTTCTGGTGTTTTATTCATCAAATTTAGCATCTACGTAATAAATAGGTCTTCCTTCTTTTTCATATTGTTTTTCAAAATCAGTCATTATATTACTTATATTTCTTTCATCATGATGTAAATCTAAACTAACTTTATTAAAGGTGTACCAATATTGTGACAATGTTTCAAGAGAATATGCAAATAATCCTTTATTATCAGTTTTAAGAATAATATGTTTATCTTTTTTAAATATTTTATCATATAGCTTTAAGTAACTTATATGAGTAAATCTATTTTTTTCATCAATTCCTTTTGGCCAAGGCTCTGAGAATGTTAAATATATTGTTGATATTTCTTTACCAAATATTTTATCAATATTTCTAGCATCATCATTAATTAATTTTAAATTAGTAATTTTTTCTTTTTGAAGTTTTTCTGTAGCCATAACCATTTGTGATGGATAAAGTTCTAAACCAATAAAATTAATATTAGGATACTTCTTTGCCATGTTGATGATAAATTCCCCACGACCCATGCCAAGTTCTAAACTAATTGGATTTTTATTGCCAAATAAATCATGCCATTTATTTTTATATCTATATGGATCCTTAACAAAGTATTTACTATTTTCAATTATTTTATCCGCATTTTTAATTTTATTATATTCCATGATATGTCCCTCTTTCTTTAAAGATTATAACATGTATGCGCTAAAAAGTAAAATGGTTTATAATGTAATTTGTTATTTAAAAAAGTTGCTTTTTATATTGAAAATATAACTATATTATGCTATAGTTTGTTTGTACAGAATTTTTAAAACGCTTTACAGTATCATGGAGGCACAAAAAAGTGCCTTAATTATATGGTACTTAGAAAGAGTTTTAATGTTAAATTATAATAATATAACGAATGATTTTAAAGGCGATAAGTCAAGTGTAAAAGTTTCACTTGCAAAATATTATTCGTATGAAAAAAACGATATTACCCCGATGGGAAAAATGTGATATTCGATTTCTCGGAAAAAGAATATGAAATTGCCGTGTGGCTTTCTAAAACCTTTAATGAGAATGTTTATATTAATCCAAGAGTAAATTGTCCAGAAGGAATTAAAACTTCAGATTATATATTTAAAAGTGAAAGATGGGATTTAAAAACCATTATTGGTAATAGTACTCAGGTTTTCTATCATGCTATTTACAAAAATAAAGAACAAAGTAGCAATTATATTTTTGATATTACCAAATCAAACATAAATATGAAAGAAGCACTTGAATTAGCAAATATTTTATATGGTAGAAGTGATATAACTTTTTTAGATAAAATAATAATATTAGATAATAACGAGTTTTTGGTATTAAAAAGAGTGTGACCGCACTGGAAAGTCAGTGCGACCACACTCGATAAATATAATATACAACTTTTAGTGGAATATGTCAAGAAAATATGATAAAATTATAAACGAGGTGAAATAACTATGTTTGTTGATGAACTTAATATAAAATTAATGGCAGGTCCTGGTGGAGATGGTTGTACTTCATTTAGAAGAGAAAAATTTGTGCCTATGGGTGGTCCTGATGGTGGAAATGGTGGTCGTGGTGCTAGCATAATTTTCAAGGTAGATAAAAGCTTAAAGACTTTGGTAGATTTAAGTTATAAAAAAATAATTAAAGCCCCAAAGGGTGAAAATGGCAAAGGTTCTAATAAATACGGAAAAAATGCCGAAGATATCATCATTAATGTCCCTGAAGGAACTACCATTATTAATAAAGCAACTAATGAAGTAATGGCTGATTTAATAAATGATGGTGAAGAATTTGTTGTTGCTCATGGTGGCCGTGGTGGTAAAGGAAATAAATCTTTTGCAACTCATGATGTGCCAGCTCCTAAATTTAGTGAAAAAGGAGAACCTGGGGAAGAAATAGAAGTTAGACTTGAACTTAAAGTTTTAGCAGACGTTGGTCTAGTAGGTATGCCAAGCGTAGGAAAATCAACTCTTTTATCTGTTATTAGCTCATCTAAACCTAAGATTGCTGCCTATCATTTTACAACGCTTAATCCAAATTTAGGTGTTGTAAAACTTAAAAATGGTAAAAGTTTTGTAATGGCAGATTTACCAGGACTTATTGAAGGAGCATCAAATGGAGTAGGACTTGGTACAGAATTTTTAAAACATGCTATGCGTACAAGAATAATAGCTCACGTTGTTGATATGGGAGCATCCGAAGAAAGAAATCCAATCGAAGACTATAAAATAATAAGAAATGAAGTTATAAAATATAGTGAAATCTTAAAAAACAAAAAAGAAGTTGTTATAGCAAGTAAAATGGATTTAGAAAATGGAAAAGAAAACTTAGAAAAATTTAAAAAAGCATATCCTGATTTAGAAGTTATCCCAGTAAGTTCTTATGATTTAAGTGGCATAGATGAAATGATGGAAAGACTTATGGAAATACTTGATGAAACACCTAAAGAAGATTTGTATCCAAAAGAAAAATTTAAAGTATATAAATATGAAGACAATAAACCATATAATATTAAAAGAGATGGTAATATCTGGATAGTTTCTGGTAAGGAAATAGAAACACTTCTTCTTATGACTAAATTTAATGAAGATGAAGGAGTACTTAGATTTGCTCGTAAATTTAAAGGTATGGGTATCGAAGATGAACTAGAAAAGTTAGGTGCTAAACCTGGAGATGAAGTCCAAATATTAGATTATATGTTCACTTTCAAAGACTAAAACATCACCAATTTTCAAATTTAAACTAGTGTTAAGTGGTAATACAATAACACTAGTTTTTTCATCAAAATGTTTATAATTAATATATTTAAGAAAAGGCATATTTCTATATTTAAAGATTATTGAATTTTTATCATCAATTATAAGTATATCTTTATTTTTTGAAAAGTTAAAATAAGAATGTTTATTTTTATACAAAATATATTCTTGAGAAGATTTAATTTTATTTACTTTTTTAAACAAAACATTATTTATATAAAGGTTCATACTTAAGTTTATGAACGTTACTTGATAATTTTGCATAATTTTGATATTATATTAATGGTGATAATATGTATAGTTATATAAAAGGATTTGTTACTGAAATAGGCACAAATAACATAGTTGTAGAAGCAAGTGGAATAGGTTTTTTAATATATGTTCCTAATCCATTTTGTTATGAAGAAAATAAAGAATATAAAGTTTATGTATATAATAAGATTGGTGAAGATGAGTATAGTTTGTATGGTTTTAAAGAAAAGGATGAATTTGAACTTTTCTTAAAACTTATTAGTGTTAAAGGTTTAGGTCCAAAACTTGCTCTTCCTATACTTGCAACTGGTTCTATAAGTGGAATAGTTGATGCTATTAATAGAGAAAATATCTTATATTTAACTAAATTTCCAAAGATTGGTGAAAAACTTGCTCGTCAAATAGTACTTGATTTAAAAGGCAAGATTGATATAGATGTAACTGAAGTAGAAGATGATAGTACTGAAGATTTAATGGACACTTTAAGTGCTTTAGGTTATAAAACAGCTGAAATTAAAAAGGTTATTGGTAATATTGATCATAGTAAGTCTTTGGAAGAACAAGTTAAAGAGGCTTTAAGATTGTTACTTAAGTAGGTGAATTATGAATAAAAATGGGTTTACATTAGTTGAATTACTTGCAGCAGTAGTTATAATATCCATTATTACTTTGATGGGAAGCATTGGTATAGCCGCAGCTAAAAGAGGAATAAATCAAAGTTTATGGAATACTAATATCGAATTAATTGAAGCTGCCGGGGAAAGTTTTGGAAATGATAAAAAAGAGTATATAAAAAACTTAGATCCAAATGCTCATAGTTGTGAAATAGAAAGTAAAAAAATCGCACCATGTTTAACTATTAAAGTCCAAACGCTTATAGATAGAAATTATTTAAATACAAAAGAAACTATTGAATATAATGAAGTAAAAAATTATAAAGTTATTATAAATAAAACAATAGATAAAGCACAAGTTACGGTTCCATCAGATGAAGAAAAAAACTTTGTAAGTGGTTATTATGCAAATAGAGAAAAAGTATATGTTTATGTAGAAAATGATGTAGTTTATGCCAAATATAGTGGTGTAATAGCAGATAATTAAAAAAACAATCATAATTTGATTGTTTTTTAATGAAGAAATTGAAACTATAAAGTCTCGATTTCTCCTGTTGTTAAATTATTTGTAGTTTTTCCTATAAAAGCATCTTTAATATCAGTATCTTCTTCACCAATATCATCATCAACATCAATTACTCTAAGTATTTCATCAACACTTGTAAGTCCAGCGACCACTTTTTCAAGTCCATCTTCTAAAAGAGATGTTACATCAGATTTTTTATATACTAGATTTCGAAGTTCATTTTTACGAATATTGTTTGTAATAGCATCACGTATTTCCTGAGTTATTTCCAAAACTTCATGAAGAGCAATACGGCCAGAATAACCATTTATACATTCGCTACAACCTTGAGGAACATAAACCTCATTAACTTCTTTACCTAAAACTTTTTCAAATAATGTTTTTTCATAATTTGTAGTAGGTCTACTTGTACGACACTTTGGACATAATCTTTTAACAAGCCTTTGTGAAATAATACCAGTTAAAGCACTTCCAAGTAAATATCGCTCAACTTCCATATCAAGTAATCTTTCAATTGTATTAAGAGAGTTGTTAGTATGAATTGTTGATAAAACTAAGTGACCAGTAATAGATGCACGAACAGCAATACGAGCAGTTTCATCATCACGAATTTCTCCGATCATTATAACATCTGGGTCTTGACGAAGAATACTTCTTAATGTATTACCAAATGTAAGTCCAATATCACTCATAACTTGAACTTGATTAATACCTGCAATTTTCATTTCGACGGGGTCTTCAACAGTAATTATGTTTCTTGAAACAGTATTTAAAATTTGAAGCATACTATAAACAGTAGTTGATTTACCAGAACCAGTAGCCCCAGCAACCATAATAATTCCGTTTGGCATTTTTATTAATTTATTAATTTTATCTAAATTCTTTTGTGAAAGTCCTAGATTTTCAAGTCCACCAGAAGACATTGTATAGTTCAAAATACGGATAACGATTTTTTCGCCATCAACAATAGGAAGAGAAGAAACACGTAGGTCTAAATCTTGTATATCTCCGATACTTTTGATAGCACCATCTTGAGGAAGTCGTGATTCTGTAATGTTCATACCACTTATAATTTTAATTCTGGTTAAGAGATTTTTTTTAACAAACGCAGGAACTTTAGCATATTCTAAAAGTTCCCCATCAATTCTAATGCGGACATTAAGGTAATCTTCGGTTGGATCAAAATGAATATCTGATGCTTTTTTCTTGATAGCATCTATAATCATTTCATTTACGATATCAACAACAGGTTTATTTTCGTAGTCAAAATCTCTAAACATCTGTATCACACAATTCCTTTATTCTTTAATTATTATACACTATAATTTCAATTTCTACAATCCATAATTAGAAAAAAATATAAAAATTTTTAACTTGACTACCAAATATTTGTTTGTTACAATAAAATTGTATTAAAAATTTAAAATTGTTATTGGCTAATTTAAAAATATGTTATATAATAATTTTAATATGCAAGGTGGTGGGTAAAAATGAGAATTGGAATTGATATTGATAATACAATAACCGAAACTTCACTTTTAGCTAATTACCTTGTTAAAAAAGATAATAAATATAATGAAGAACAAGATTATCACAATCTAAAAAAAGATGAACTTAAAGATTTTTTAACTAGATATTTGGAAGATATAGTTTATAATGTAAAAATAAAACCAAATGTAATAGAAGTTTTAAAAAAATGGCATAATTTAGGATATAAAATTATATTTATAACTGCTAGAGGAGTGGAAAAAGCAGATAGTTTAGTTAATTTGAAAACATTATATTTAACTAGTATGTATTTTGCAAAAGAAAATATTCCATTTGATGAAATAGTATTTTTTAAAGATAGTAAAGTAGATACTGCATTAGATTATAATTTAGATTTATTTATAGATGATAAAGAAAAAATCTTAGATGAAATGAAATCTGCACAAATTAAGACATTAAGAATGACTGATGAAAAAGAAAGTAAACATCAAATAGTAAAAAACTGGCTTGAAATAGCAAATATAGTTGAAAGATGGGGGAATAAATAATGGATGATAGAATAATAGATAGTAATTTAACGATTGAAGATGTTTTTGATAAAAATATAAGACCTGAAAGTTTGGATGAATATGTTGGGCAAAAGAAAATAAAAGAAAATCTTCATGTTTTTATTGAAGCAGCTAAAATGCGTAATGAACCTTTAGATCATGTACTTTTATATGGTCCTCCGGGACTTGGAAAAACAACTCTTGCTCATATTATTGCCAATGAGCTTGGAAGCAATATTAAAACAGCAACTGGTCCATCAATTGAAAAAAGTGGTGATTTAGCAGCGATTCTTTCTACTCTTGAACCAGGTGATGTTTTATTTATTGATGAAATACATAGAATACCAGCTGTTGTAGAAGAAATACTTTATTCAGCTATGGAAGATTTTACCATCAACGTTGTAATTGGTACCGATGGCAAAAGTAGATCTATAAAAATTGATTTACCACCATTTACTTTGGTTGGAGCAACAACAAGAGCTGGTGATTTATCTAATCCTCTTCGTGACAGATTTGGAATTGTAAATAAACTAGAATTTTATAGTGAAGAAGAATTATCTGATATAGTTAAAAGAACTAGTGATGTTTTAAATATGCACATAACTGATGAGGCAGCTATGGAACTGGCAAGAAGAAGCAGAAAGACACCAAGACTTGCCAATAGATTATTTAAAAGAGTCAGAGATTTTGCTTTAGTAGAAGGTGATGGTTTAATAGATTTAGATATTACTCTTAAAGCTTTAGAAAGATTAAATGTTGATACTTATGGACTTGATAATGTTGATATCGAGTATTTAAAAGCTTTAATTACAAAATTTAATGGTGGCCCAGTTGGAGTCGAAACAATATCTACCGCAATTGGTGAAGAAATAACAACCATTGAGGATGTTGTAGAACCATTCTTACTTCAAGAAGGTTTTATAAAAAGGACTAGAAGTGGTCGCGTTGCTTGTGAAAAAGCTTATAAACATTTAGGCATCGACCATAATATGTCATTATTTTAAAGGAGGTAAATAAATGTTATTAGATGGAAAGAAATTAAGAGATGAATTATTAATTAAATATAAAGAAGAAATAAAAAATAAAAATCTTAAAATTAAACTTGCCATAATCGAAGTTGGTGAAAATGATGCAAGTAAAATTTATATTAAAAACAAAATAAAATATTGTGGTGAAGTTGGCATTGAAACTGAAGTTTATAATTTAGATAATGATATCGAGGAAGATAAATTAATTGATTTAATAAATGAACTTAATAGTGATAAAAGTGTAACAGGGATTATACTTCAAAGTCCAATTCCAAAACATTTAGATTTTGATAAATGTTCAAGTTTAATTGATTCAAATAAGGATGTTGATGGTTTTACTTTAACAAATGTATATAATTTATATTTAAATAGGAAAAGTATATTGCCATGTACTGTTAAAGGAATTATAAAATTATTAGAACATTACAATATACCTATTGAAGGGGCAAATATCGTTATAGTTGGTAGAGGTAATATAGTGGGAAAACCATTAGCACTTGCCCTTGAAAATAGAAATGCAACAGTTACATTATGTCATTCAAAAACTAAAAACTTAGAAAATTATACAAAACAAGCAGACATACTAGTAGCAGCTGCAGGATCACCAAATTTAATTAAAAAAGATATGGTAAAAAAGACTTCCGTTTTAATAGATGTTGGTGTAACTAGAATAGATGGCAAAATAGTGGGGGATATTGAAAAAGATGTCTATGATACAGTCTCGTATATAACTCCAAATCCTGGAGGAGTTGGACCGATGACTGTAGCAATGATAATAGATAATTTAATAGAAATGAAAGAAGGAGAAAGATAACATGGACAAAATTTTAGAAGATGCATTAAGAAAGGAAAGAGAAAGACAAGAAAACAATATTGAGTTAATTGCTAGTGAAAACTATGTATCAAATGATATATTGAAATTACAAGGAAGCATTTTAACAAATAAATATGCTGAAGGATATCCTGGCAAAAGATATTATGGTGGATGTGAATACATTGATATTTTTGAAACACAAGCCATAAACTACGCAAAAGAATTATTTGGAGCTTTATATGCCAATGTTCAACCACATTCTGGCTCTAGCGCTAATATGGCTGTTTATAGAGCTCTTCTTAATCATGGTGACAAGGTAATGGGTATGAGTTTATCTAATGGAGGACATTTAACTCATGGTCATAAAATGTCTTTTAGTGGTAAAGATTATAAAATCGTTGATTATGACATAGATCCTGAAACTGAAGAAATCAATTATGATGAAATTGAAAGAAGAGTTTTAGAAGAAAAACCAAAGATGGTTATAGCTGGAGCATCAGCATATTCAAGAACCATCGATTTTAAAAGATTTAGAGAAATCTGTGATAAAGTAGGTGCATATTTAATGGTTGATATGGCACACATAGCAGGTCTTGTTGCAGCAGGTCTTCATCCATCACCAGTACCTTATGCTCATGTAGTAACATCAACAACTCATAAAACTTTACGTGGGCCACGTGGAGGACTTATTTTAACAAATGATCCTGAAATAGCTAAAAAAATTGATAAGACAATCTTCCCAGGTATTCAAGGAGGACCACTTATGCATGTTATAGCAGCTAAAGCTGAGTGTTTCTATGAAGCATTACAACCAGAATTTAAAACATATCAAGAAAATGTGCTAAAAAACATTAAAGTTCTAGCAGAAACTTTATCAAATGAAGGATTTAGAATTATATCTGGGGGAACAGATAACCATTTAATACTTGTAGATGTTAAAAGTGGATGTGGCTTAACTGGTAAAGATGCTCAAAATTTACTTGATAGAATACATATTACTACGAATAAAAATACAATTCCTGGCGAAACTGAATCACCAATGGTAACGAGTGGTTTAAGACTCGGTTCACCAGCCATGACAACCAGAGGATTTACAGAATCTGATTTTGAACAAGTAGGTCATATTATAGCAACAGCACTTAAAAACAGTGATAATGAAGAAATACTTGAAAATCTTGAAAAAGAAGTACTTGAACTTACAAGTAAGTATCCACTTTGGTATTAATGAGGTAATTTATGTCAAAATGGGATAAAGAATATATAAAATTATGTAAAAAAATACTTCAAGATGGAACTGAAGTAGTTAATAGAACAGGTATAAACACTATTAAAATACCAAGTTATCATCTAGAATTTAATTTACAAGAAGAATTTCCATGTCTTACAACAAAACAGCTTTATTTTAGGCAAGCAATTTTAGAGATGCTGTGGATTTATCAAGCTCAAAGCAATGATGTAAGATGGCTTCAAGAAAGAAATGTACACATTTGGGACGAATGGGAAATTGCTGAAGATGGAGTATGGCATGCTAATCAAAATGTAGTAGAAAATGGTAAAGTAGTCAAAAAAGATATTGAAAAGAATTTTGGTAAAGAATATGCTCATACAATTGGAACAGCCTATGGTTTTATTGTAAGAAAATTAGGTTTAATGGATAAATTACTAGATACATTAAAAAATAATCCAATGGATAGAAGACTTGTAATATCACTTTGGCAAGATGAATATTTAAATACTGCGGTTTTACCAAGTTGCGTTTGGTCAACTGAATGGGATGTAACAGATGGATATTTAAATATTTGGGTTCATCAAAGAAGCTGTGATGTTCCTTTGGGCCTACCATTTAATGTAACACAATATGCTGTTTTACTTTCTTTAGTAGCACAAGTAACTGGATTTAAGCCTGGTACAATAAATTATAGTATTAAAGATGCCCATATATATGTAAACCAAGTTGATGGTATAAAGATGCAAATTGAAAGATTTGAAAAAAATGGGGATTATGAAGCACCAAAACTTTGGATAAATCCTGAAATTAAGGAATTTAAAGACTTTGATAACTCAAAAGAATTAAAAGATATTAAAGTTATAGATTATAAGCACATGGGACCTATTAAGTTTCCTCTTGCACAGTAGGTGATAAAATGATTAGTATAATAGCAGCAGTAGGTAAAAATAATGAAATTGGCAAAAATAATGACTTAATATGGCATATTAAAGAAGACCTACAAAACTTTAAAAATTTAACAATGAATAAATATATAGTTATGGGAGCAAATACTTATGCATCACTACCTAAAAGACTTGAAGGAAGAAAATATATTGTATTATCAAAGCATCTAAAAGAAATAGAAAGTGGTTTAGTATTTAATAATTTTGAAGATTTATTAGAATTTATTAATAACCAAAATGAAGAAATAATGATTATTGGGGGTTCTTCAATCTATAAATTATTTATCCCATATGCTGACAAACTATATTTAACAGAGATAGATAGTACTAGTGATGCAGATACATATTTTCCAGATTTTGACAAAAGTAAGTATAAATATAACATTTTAAAAGAAAATAGTGATAATGAATTAAAATATAAATTTGTAATATACGAAAAGAAAGAAGCGATAAAATGAAAAAAGGTAAATTGATAGTAGTTGAAGGTACAGATTGTTCAGGTAAAGAAACACAAGTAAAAAGAGCAGTAGCAAGATTTAAAGAAATGGGATTAAACATTTATAATTATTCGTTTCCAATGTATGATACACCAACAGGTAAAATTGTTGGTGGCCCATATTTAGGAAAATCCTATATTTGTGAAGGTTGGTTCCCTGAGGGTGCAACAAATGTTGATGCCCTAACTGCATCTGCTTATTATGCAGCTGATCGAAGATATAATATTGGTATTATAAATGAACATTTAGAAAAAGGTGATATAGTAATACTTGATAGATATGTTGAATCAAATATGGCACATCAAGGAGGAAAATTAAAGACTCCAGAAGAAAGAACAAAAATGTATCAAAAATTAGATACTTTAGAATTTGAAATCATGGAGCTTCCAAGACCTGATGCCGTAATATTCTTGTATATGCCTTTTGAATATGCTGCAGTTCTTAAGAAAAATAGAGAAGAAACGCCAGATCAACATGAATCAAATAAAGCTCATTTAAAACAAGCTGAAACTGCTTATCTTGAATTAACAGAAAAATATGGTTATAAAAAAATCACTTGTGTTAAAGATGATATAATTAGAACAATTGATGATATTAATGATGAAGTAGTGGAAACATTAAAGGAAATAATAAAATGAATATAGAAGAATACAACTATGATTTACCTGAAAAATTTATAGCACAAACTCCTCTTAAAGATAGAGCAGCATCTAAATTATTATTACTAAATAAAGAAAATGGTAATATAAAAGAAGACGTATTTAAAAATATAGGTTCATATTTAAAAAAAGGTGATGTTTTAGTATTAAATGATACCAAAGTTATACCAGCTAGAATTATCGGAGAAAAGATAGATACAAAAGCTGTTATCGAACTACTTCTTTTAAAAGACATAGATGGAGATATCTGGGAGTGTTTAGCAAAACCAGCCAAAAGATTACATGTTGGTACAATTATTTCTTTCGGTGATGGTTCTTTAAAAGCAGAAGTTATTGAAAAATTAGATGAAGGAATAGTACATGTTAAACTAATTTATGAAGGAATTCTAATGGAAATACTTGATAAACTTGGAACAATGCCACTTCCGCCATATATTCATGAAAAACTAGAAGATCAATCAAGATATCAAACAGTTTATGCTAAAAATATTGGTAGTGCAGCAGCTCCAACCGCAGGACTTCATTTTACTAAAGAATTACTTGAAAATTTAGAAAAACAAGGGGTAGAAATTCTTTATGTAACACTTCATGTAGGTCTTGGCACATTTAGACCTGTGGAAGTAGAAGATATAACTAAACATCATATGCATAGTGAATATTATATAATGACTAAAGACGTTGCAGATAAATTAAATAAGGCTAAAGAAGAAGGTAGAAATATATATGCAGTTGGTACAACATCAACCAGAGTCTTAGAAACAGTAGCTCATAAATATGATAAATTTACAGCTTGTTCTGGTGATACTGATATATTTATTTATCCTGGTGCTTTTGAATTTAAAGCAATTGATGGTCTTATTACAAATTTTCATTTACCTAAAAGTACTCTAGTAATGCTAGTTTCTGCACTTGCAACTAAAGAATATATTTTAAATGCTTATGAATATGCTAAAGCTCATGATTTTAGATTTTTCTCTTTCGGAGATGCTATGTTTATAAAGAAAGATATATAGAAGAATATTCTATGTATTTTTTTGCTTTTTAATATAAATGTATCGTTATATTTCCAAACACATGTTATAATTTAAATATTTAAAAGATTAAAGATAATTAATAAGGGGGATGGTAACATGTTGGGTTTAATTGAAGATGAAAGAACAGAATTTAAGGCAATGTTAAATGATAAATTAGAAAAAGAAGTTGTAAGTTTTTTGAATGCTGATGGTGGTGATATTTATATCGGAGTTAAAGATAATGGCGAAATAATTGGTATAAACGATGATTTGGATAAAATCCAATTAGACATCAAAAATAGAATTAAATCCAATATAGAACCAATGACTTTGGGCTTATTTGATATTAAAGTTAAGTCACATGATGACAAAAAATATATTCATTTAACAATAGCAGGTGGTAATGCGAGACCTTATTACATCAAAAAATTTGGAATGACTCCGAAGGGATGCTTTAAACGAATAGGAAGTGCTGCAGAGCCAATCGATGAAAAACAAATTGAAAAACTGTATGCTTCAAGAGTTAGAAATTCTCTTTTAAATATGAAATCACCTAAAAATGATTTGAAATTTTCACAATTAAAGATTTATTATGAAGAGATGGGATTTGCTATTAATGATAATTTCTTGGAACTTTTAGATCTTGTAGATAAAGATGGAAACTATAATTATTTAGCATATTTACTTGCAGATAATAATAGAATTCCTATTTGTGTTGGTACTTTTAAAGGTACTGATAAAATGGATCTAATTGAGTATGAAGATTATGGCAATTGTTCACTAGTAAAAGCATGTAAAATGGTTATTGAAAAATTTAAACTTATTAATAATACGTATGCAAATATAACTTATGCTGAAAGAGAAGAAACAAATAAATTTGATGAAAAACTGGTTAGAGAAGCAATTATTAATGCTTTTGTTCATAATGAATGGGTGACAGAAAATCCACCTAAATTTGAAATATA
Organism: uncultured Mycoplasmatota bacterium; assembly: GCA_900551525.1. GTDB lineage: Bacteria > Bacillota_I > Bacilli_A > RF39 > UBA660 > Onthocola_B. Next base: position 16,646 of record URWD01000007.1, on the reverse strand, counting down.
TTCTGATCACATATCTATAGTATCGACTAGTGGTCTTCCTTATAATGCTACAAAAGAGGATTTTTATAAAGGACATTCTAAACCTGTTCATCCAGAGCTTATGAGAATTTTTAAAGATTTAGATTTGGTAGAAAATATGGGAACTGGTATAAGAAAAATATTAAGGATGTACGGAAAAAGATATATTTGAGTTTTCTGATAATTTTATTGTGGTTAGTTTTAAATATAACGGGAATGAAGTTTCAACTAATCCAGTATCTGAAACTTTTGAACCAAATGAAACACAAAAATATATATTGAAGTTAATTGGAGAAAATAGTACTATAACTATTTTAGAAATAGCTAGTGAATTATGTATTGGGAGAACCACTGTTAAAAGAAACATAAAAGAATTAATGGAAAATAAAATGATTACTAGAACTGGTTCAAATAGAAATGGTAAATGGCTTATTTTATAAATAAGTCGACCTTTACTTGATAAAGTAAAGGTCGGGTCCATAATCGGGTCCATAATCGGGTCCATTTTCTTAATTTTTAATAATTATCAAAAGTATGTAAATTTGACATATTTTTTTCTTGTGTAGCTAGTTGATAAATGATAAAATAAATATATGGAGGATATTATGGAAAAATATGTTTATTTGTTTCAAGAAGGAAACAAAGATATGCGTAATCTTCTTGGAGGAAAAGGTGCTAATTTAGCAGAAATGACTAATATTGGTATGCCTGTTCCAAGTGGATTTACAGTTACAACTGAGGCTTGTAACAAATATTATGATGATGGAAAGGTATTAAGTGAAGAAGTAATAAGTCAAATTAAAGAAGCTTTATCTAAACTTGAAGAAAAAAGTGGTAAAAAATTTGGCGATAAAACTAATCCACTTCTTGTAAGTGTACGAAGCGGAGCTCGTGCTAGTATGCCAGGTATGATGGATACAGTACTTAATTTAGGATTAAATGATGAAATAGCATCTTCATTTGCTGAAAAAATAGGTAATAAGAGATTTGTATATGATTCTTATAGAAGATTTATTCAAATGTTTGCAGATGTAGTAAAAGGTTATTCTAAGAGTAAATTTGAAACTATCATTGATGAAGTTAAAACTAAAAAAGGTGTTAAAAATGACATTGATTTAGATGAAAATGATATGGTAGAACTTACAGATTTGTTTAAAAAAGCTTATAAAGAATTTGCTGGAGAAGATTTTCCACAAGAACCATTTACTCAATTAATTGAAGCTGTTAAAGCAGTATTTAGAAGTTGGAATAATGAAAGAGCTATTTATTATAGAAGAATAAATGATATTCCATCTAGTTGGGGAACTGCAGTTAATGTTCAAGAAATGGTTTATGGTAACAGTGGAGAAAATTCAGGAACTGGTGTTGCATTTACAAGAAATCCCGCAACTGGAGAAAAAGCCTTATTCGGAGAATATTTAATTAATGCTCAAGGTGAAGATGTTGTTGCGGGCATTCGTACACCAAGTCCAATTGCAACTTTAAAAGATGAAATGTCTGAAGTATATACTGAATTTGCAAATATTGCTGAAAGGCTTGAAAAACATTATAAAGATATGCAAGATATGGAATTTACTATTGAAAATGGTAAGTTATTCATTTTACAAACTAGAAATGGTAAAAGAACAGCTAAAGCTGCTATAAAAGTTGCTGTTGATTTAGTAAATGAAGGTATGATTACTAAAGATGAAGCAGTTTTAATGGTTGATCCTAAACAACTTGATGCACTTTTACACCCAACATTTACTGATAGTGCTTTAAAAACTGGTAAAGTAGTTGCTGAAGGTTTGGCAGCATCACCTGGAGCTGGAACTGGTAAAATTTACTTTACAGCTAGTGATGTAATTGAAAATAAGAAAAAAGGTATTGATAGTATTTTAGTTAGACTTGAAACATCACCAGAAGATATTGAAGGAATGAATTCAAGTAAAGGTGTTTTAACTATCCGTGGTGGTATGACAAGTCATGCTGCAGTAGTTGCTCGTGGAATGGGCATTTGCTGTGTAAGTGGTGCTTCATCAATCGTTATAAATGAAGAAGAAAAGACATTAAAAATGCCTGATGGCTCTATTTATAAAGAAGGAGACTATCTATCAATTGATGGTTCAACTGGTAAAGTATATGCTGGTAAGTTAGACATGCAAGATGCATCTATTAGTGGTGACTTTGAAACATTTATGTCATGGGCTGATAGTGCCAGAGATTTAAAAGTAAGAACTAATGCTGATACACCAAAAGATGCTATTCAAGCTAGAAAATTTGGAGCTGAAGGTATTGGACTTTGCCGTACTGAACACATGTTCTTCGAAAAAGATAGAATATTTAACTTTAGAAAAATGATTTGCGCAACAACGCTAGAAGAAAGAGAAGCAGCTCTTGAAAATATCTTACCTTATCAAAGAAAAGACTTTGAAGGATTATATGAAGCAATGGCACCATATAGTGTTGTTATTAGATATTTAGATCCGCCTCTACATGAATTCTTACCTAAAACAGAAAGTGAAATTAAAGAACTTGCTGAAGATTTAGGTAAAACAGTTGAAGAGTTACATGAAGTAATTGATTCACTAAAAGAATTTAATCCAATGATGGGGCATAGAGGATGTCGTTTAGCTATAACTTATCCAGAAATTGCTAGAATGCAAACTAGAGCAGTTATTGAAGCAGCTATTAATGTATCTAAAAAAGGTATTTCTGTTACTCCAGAAATTATGATTCCACTTGTTGGTGAAGTTAAAGAACTTAAATATGTTAAAAATATAGTTTGTGAAACTGCTGATGAATTAATTAAAAATGCTGGTATTGATTTAAAATATGAAGTTGGAACAATGATTGAAATTCCGCGTGCAGCACTTCTTGCAGATAAAATAGCTGAAGAAGCAGAATTCTTTAGTTTTGGAACAAATGACTTAACACAAATGACATATGGTTTTTCTAGAGATGATGCTGGTAAGTTCTTAAGTTCTTATTATGAAAAAGGAATATTTGAATTTGATCCATTTGCTCGTATAGACTTTGATGGTGTAGGGCTTTTAATGGAAATGGGAGCTACTAAAGGTAGAAGTGTTAATCCAAAACTTTCACTAGGTATTTGTGGTGAACATGGTGGAGATCCAGCTAGTGTTGCTTTCTGTGATAAACTAGGATTTAATTATGTATCTTGCTCTCCATATAGAGTTCCAATTGCTCGTTTAGCAGCAGCTAGATCAGCTATTTTAAGAAAACAAGGTAAATAATTTATTAAAAAAAGAATATACTATAAATATAAAATATTTATTTGACAATTGCGTTAAAATGTGGTATATTTAAATTGCGTTAGAGAATGTGCCGCTCTTGGATGGTGCGGGATATAAATTATTCCAAATGCGAAATATCGGTCGCTTCTGGGAGATGCGACTAATAAATTATCCCAGCGAAAATGTTTTCCGCTTCCGGATGGTGCGGGGTATCAAGTGAGTCCGGTCGACAATGTTTTTCGCTTCCGGGTGGTGCGACTAATAAATGATCCCGGTCGAAAATGTTAGCCGCTTATGGATGGCGCGGGTTATAAATGATTCCAATTGAAAATGTTAAAAACTCAAGTTAAATGCTTGAGTTTTATTGTGGCTTATGTTATAATGCAAATATCAGGTGAGGTGAACATATTTATGAAAGTAGAAACTGGATATTTATATCACATCAAAGATGAATATTTTGATGTTGTCAAAGACGAAGGTCTGATGAAAAATCACGAAAGAGGAAAAATGAGACCAACTTATTTTACCATAAAAGATGGTGATATTTTATGGTTTATACCATTAAGCACAAAAGTTGATAAGTATAAAAAAATAATTAAAGAAAAAATTCGAAAATATCATAAATGTAATTCGATTATTATTGGAACAATTGCAGAAAGTGAAACAGCTATCTTAATACAAAATGCTTTTCCAACTTTAGAAAAATACATTTCACATTATCATATAAAAAATAAAGCACCGGTAAGAGTACCAGATGATTTAAAAAATGAAATAGTTGACAACTTTAATACACTTCTTGCTTTAAAATCTCAAGGAACTAATTTATTTTTTCCTGACATAGATAAATTAAAACAAATGATGTTAGATGAACTAAAAGAAGATCTTAATTAAAATTTTAAGATCTTTTTCTTTATTTTTAAAATTTATTATCATTAAACACTTGAACAAATTTAATTTTTTTTATATAATTTATATATACAATAAAGGAGATTTTTCTTATGAGTAAAAAAACCAGAATTATTATATTAAGCGTACTAGCAGTTTTAATAGTAGTGGTACTTTCTGTAAGTATTACAACTGCTTTTATGAAACCAATAGATCAAGGTGGAAATATAACTGAAGTTAGTTTATCAAGCTGTGCTAAAATAAAATTAGAAGGAACTACATCAATAAAACTAGCTAATAGTTATCCCATGAGTAGAAACAAAGGATTACAAACAACTCCATATACTTTTACAGTTACTAGTTATTGTGATAGTTATGTAGGTTTTAATCTTTATTTAGCAACACTAAGTACAAATACTTTAGCAGCTTCAAATATTCATTATATAATAACTGAAAAAGGTTCTAAAGAAGCTTTAGTGGAAGGTACACTTACAAGTTCTTTAGATGATGCAAGTAACTTTACTGATGCAGAAAAAACAGAACTTAATGCTGGTTTATCTGGTACTTATGGTAATATATTTAAACTTTATAATAATAAAGTTCCATATAAAGGTAGTGCAACTTATGATTTATACCTATTTGTAGATGAAAAAGCGACAGAATATCAAAATACAACATTTGCAGCAGGAGTTGCAGTTAAGTCTTATGAAAGAGAAGCTGACCCAACATTACTAGCAGATTATGTAAAATCACTATATACAGGTACACAAGGAGAAAATAGTATTTATTACCATGATGTAAGCTTAACAAATGGTGCTAATGATAATTCATACAGATTTGCTGGAGCAAGTAGCGAAGTAAATAACTATGTATGTTTTGGATCAAACGTAACACCATGCCCAGAGAATAATCTATATAGAATAATCGGAGTATTTGGAGATAAAGTAAAATTAATCAAATCAGATTATGCAACAAGTACATTATTGGGTACAGATGGCGATTATAGCAAGATGTATACAGCTACAGTGTATAGTTCTTCAAGTTATAAAGGAAATAATTTAGCCAATGTAGCAGCATATACATGGAATTATAAAAATAATACAACAATAAATAGTGGAACTGGATCAAATACATGGAGTACAAGTTTGTTAAATAAAACAAATTTAAATAAAAATTTTATTGCAAATATAGGAGCTGACTGGGCAAAAAAAATAGAAGATACAACATGGAAGGTTGGAGGAAATACATGGGCAAATATAGGGACACAACCAGCTAAAACAGTATATCAAAATGAAATTATAAGTCCAGTAACAACAAATACAACTGATAATGCCACTGATTATAGTGCAAAAGTTGGATTAATGTATGTAAGTGACTATATGTATGCAGCACCACAAGATAAGTGGACATTAGTAGGTTATAATGGTAGTGATGCATCAAAAGATTATAGAGCAGCCACAAGTGTCAATTGGATGTATATGGGGCTTCATGAATGGACTATTTCCCGTCCTGCGGACTATTCGGACGGTGCGTTCATTGTGGATCCCACTGGCAACGTGGGCAACTACGACGTTGGCAATTTTGCGTTCGGAGTTCGCCCAGTCTTCTATCTCACATCTTCCGTGAACTATGCATCGGGAAGTGGCTCTGCCGCTGATCCGATTGTGGTAAACTAGGATCGGACATGCCTGTCTAGCGCGTCCGCGTGCTAGGTCAGGCGGGGTGCAAAATAGATGTGAAGGTAAGAAATTGGCGTGGTTGAAGACCCAACTGCCGCCTCTCGCGGTATGTGCGAGGTGAGGCAGCGGCGCCAAGTTATCAACAAAAATATGTAAAATAATGGGTATTTAATGGTAGTTTAGTTAATGTAAGACCCATAGAAGTACGGGTAATCTTGGGCTAAATTTCCCATAATTAGATCCAATCAGAGTAAACTAATGCCTAAGGAATGAACAAAGTCATTAATAGAATAGAAAGGGACTAACATGAATAAAAGATATTTACCAATAGGTAGTGTAGTAAAACTTAAAAATAATAATAAATCAATAATGATAACAGGTTATTACTCTGTAGAATATGCAAATGACTTAGAAATATATGACTATTCAGGTTGTGCATATCCAGAAGGAGTAATGATTAAAAGTAGTTATTGTTCATTTAATCAAAAAGATATAAAAGAAATATTATTCGAAGGCTATAAAACAGAAGAATATACTAAACTTACAAATGGATTAAATGATATAGATAATGAAATAGTTAATAGTGATACAAAATATATAGAAAGTAAAAATATAGAACTAGATAAATTAGACAATAGTAATAAAAAAGAAGATTTTGTATTACCACATTATGAATTTGATGAAAATGGAGTAATAATTGAGTAAAAATGTTGATTTATTATAAGCTCTAGTATATAATATTATACTTGTAAAGGAGAAATGCTGTATGAAAGCCATTGATGTAGCAAAGTATTATTTATCAAAAGATCCAAAAAGAGAACTTTTTAATAATAATATAATTGTTAAAAATGATATTAAATCATATGAGGGAAATGTTAGAATAAATAAATATTTATTTCTAACACAAGTAGTATATCTTGCAAGATACGGAAAAAAATTATTTGATGATGATTTTGTTGCATATACAAATGGTCCTGTCATCAAAGAAATTGTTAATGATTTTCAAATCATTACGCAGTTAAAAAAAGAAGTATATATTTCACCCGAAACAAAGATTTTTTTAGATAAGATATATGAGTCTTTAAAAGATGCTCCTTGTGAAGAGTTAATTGATATAACTCATGAAGATCCTGAATGGATTAGATTAAGCACAAATACCTATAATGCCCCTAAGATGAATATTGAAAAGAACATTGAAGAATACAAAAGAAGATACAAAGGATTAATCGAAGCTTTAAACTTATGATTTTTAAATCAAATTTACAGGTGGGACAGGTACTATGGTTAAAGGTTAGATATCAAATAGATGTTGTATCAGATGTGATTCATCCCATGTTAATTGCAAAAATTGAAAAAGATTATATTGAAGTTATTGCAATTGATAAGACTTTTGGAAAGATGCAATGTTTATATCATGAATATAACTTCTTTATAAATTCAAAAAATCCAACTGAAGATGTAATTTATGAAGATAGTTATGCGCAACTTAACACTAAAATTACAATTGAGTTAACTGATGAATTAAAAAATAGTAGAAAAACTGAAGAAAAACTATCATCAAAAAAGTTAAATGAATTATTAAAAGAATATAAATATTATCAAAAAAATCATATTTTAGATGAATCTAGAATTGTATATATGTCAAAAAAAGAATTGTTAAAATTAAATCCAAATATTAAAAATAAAATTACAAATTAGATAATTAAGAGCAAAAGCTCTTTTATTTTGACTAAAATTAGTGTAATATATAAGCGTGGTGAAAAAATATGAAAACAGTATTAGTAACGGGTTCCTCCCGAGGATTAGGTGCTTCAGTTATAGAGTATTTTGCAAGTAAAGGATATAATACTATTATAAATTATCATTCAAGTAAAAGATGTGCCGAAGATTTAAAAGAATATATAGAAAATACTTATAAAGTAAAGGCTTATGTTTATAAATGTGATGTGTCAAAAGAAGATGAAGTAAAAGATTTATTTAATAAAATAAAAAATGATATAGGTAATATTGATTGTTTAGTAAATAATGCTGGTATAAGTAAAGATAATAGTTTAGATGATAAAACAAGTAAAGAGTTTATGGAAGTAATAGAAAATAATCTACTTAGTACATTTTTAACATGTAAATATGTTAAATTAATAATGAATAAAGGTAGTATTATAAATGTTGCAAGTAATAATATCTATAACGGAAGTTATATAGAAAGTATTGATTATGATGCATCTAAAGCTGGTGTAGTAAGTTTAACTCATAACTTTGCAAAAAATTATGCCCCAAACATTAGAGTAAATAGTGTAGCCCCAGGTTGGATAGATACAGATATGACAAGTAATATAGATAGTACTTTTAAAAATGAAGAAATAAGTAAAATATTACTTGAAAGATTTGCGTGTAATGAAGAGATTGCTGATGCTATATATTTTCTTGCAAGTAATAGTTATATAAATGGTACTGTGTTAAGAATAGATGGAGGATTAAAATGAATTTAGAAGATGTAAAAAATGCTGAAATTGTGTTAAAAGATGTATTTAGTAAAATAGATGATGTATGTTTTTATAATAGTAGGAAAGTAATAAGTGCTTTTTGGAAAGAAAACGTAAATGAAGCTTGTTTTAATAGTACAACTGGATATGGCTATGGTGACTATGGAAGAGATATAATAGAAAAAGTATATGCTGATGTATTTAAATGTGAAAAAGCTTTAGTTAGAAATCAATTTATATCTGGTACACATGCTATAAGTACAGCTTTATTTGCTCTTTTAAGACCAGGTGATACGCTTTTATCTATCACAGGTAGGCCTTATGATACATTAGATTCTGTAATTGGCTTTAATGATAATAAAAGTAGTTTAAAATCATTTGGTATTAAGTATGAACAAATAGATTTAGTGGATAATGATTTTAATTATAAAGAAATTGAAGAGTTTTTAAATAATAACAAAGTAAAGCTTATTGAAGTTCAAAGATCTATTGGATATAGCACTAGGAAAAGTATAAGTATTGATGTGTTAGAAAAAGTTATTAAATTAATTAAAAGTATTGATAAAGATATAATAGTTATGGTAGATAATTGTTACTCTGAATTTGTAAGTAGTAAAGAACCTACGGAAGTTGGTGCAGATATATGTGTTGGTTCATTAATTAAAAATTTAGGAGCCGGTATAGCTAGTAATGGTGCATATATCGTAGGTAAAGAGAATTTAGTATATTTATGTAGTGAAAGATTAAATGTTCCTGGAGAAGCAGATGAAGTTGGTCCAAGTTTAGGTGCTAATAAAAGTTTCTTACAAGGTTTATATATGGCACCATCAGTAGTTGCAAGTAGCTTAAAAACTGTAGTACTTGCATCATACTTACTTGAAAATTTAGGATATGATGTATCACCAAGATGGGATGAGGAAAGATGTGATATAGTTGAAACTATAAAGTTTGGAAGTAGAGAAAAACTAATTAAATTTGTAGAAGGTATTCAAAATGGAAGTGCTATAGATGCAAGTAGTACACCAGTACCCACAAATATGCCTGGATATGATGATGAAATAATAATGGCATCAGGTTCATTTACCCAAGGTTCATCAATTGAAATATCCTGCGATGGCCCTCTTAGAAGTCCATATATAGCTTACTTACAAGGGGGACTTACTTATGAATATGGTAAAATAGCAGTTTTAAAGGCTCTTGACAACATAATAAAATAACAAGGTAAATTACCTTGTTATTTTATTGTTTCTTTGCATGCATTCAACTACAGCATTACCCATAGACATTAAAAGTTCTATTGGTTGTTTTAGTTCTGTCCATCTAGTTCCATCAGCAAGTAAGTGAGGATCTAAAACATGTAATTGATTTAAATATAATAATATCCAATGTTGATTTTTTGCAATTTTCTTAGCATCATAATAAAATGTTGAATTTTCAGTTTTAATCATAATAGTATCTGGATCATTTTGTGGATAAGAACCTTTCATAATAGAGTCAGCCCACAAGTCAGAAACTAATTTTCTAAATGGTTTAGGTTCTTGTACCATTTTAATATTTTCTAGTTCCATTATTATTTTTAAATTATCACTACTAATATAAGTAGTATCACCAGATTTTATAGCATCAACAGTATAAAGATGTGCTTCCATATATATTTTCCCCCTTTAATTAGCAATATTTTATCACATTTTAATAAACTTGTCAAATTTTACAAAAATTAGCAGTTATATATTGACAAGTGCTAAGCATAATATTATAATAGTATTAGCACTGATGGAAAATGAGTGCTAAAGAGAGGTAATGTTATGGATGAACGTAAAAATAATCTCTTAAAAGTAATTGTTGAAACATATATTAAGACAGTAAGACCAGTCGGTTCAAAAGCTTTATGTGATATGTTTAGCTTATCTAGTGCCACTATTAGAAATGAAATGGCAGAGTTGGAGGATATGGGATACTTAGAAAAAAATCATATATCTTCAGGACGTGTTCCAAGTGAAGCTGGATATAGATATTATGTAAATAACTTAATGGAACCAGAAAAACTTACTGGTGGTGATATGTTAAAACTACAAAAGATATTTGCTAATACAGATATAGAACTAAGTGATGCCATAAATAAATGTATGGATATAATTAGTGAAATAACCAATTATACAAGTGTAGTTCTTGGAAAAAGTAGTGAAGATAATACACTTTTACAGATTAACATTATAGACTTAGGTAATAATCAAGTTGTAGCAGTTGTATGTACTGATAAAGGAAATGTTGAAAATAAAATGTTTACTTTAGATAGTAATATAAATGTTAAAGAAGTCATTAAAACTAGTGAAATAATTAATAAAATGCTAGTTGGCACACCAATAAATGATGTAAGTAAAAGACTAGAATTTGAAGTAAAGCCAATTATAAAAACCCAAATAAGACAATATGAAACAGTGTATAATATCTTCTATGATGCTTTTAATGATTTCGTAAATAATAATAGTAACATTCATGTAACTGGTAAAACAAAGATATTTGAGCAGCCAGAATATAATGATGTTTCAGAACTTAAAAGACTTGCCAATAAACTAGAAGATAAATCTTTCATTGAAAAAGTAGAAGAAAATAGTGATGAAGATGAAATTAAGGTTTATATTGGTAAAGAAAATAAGTTTGATTCAAATGTAACTATTATTAGAAAAAAATATCATATTAATGGTGAAGAAGGAACAATTGCTGTAATTGGACCAAAGAGAATGGACTATCAAAGAATTGTTGGTTTATTAGAATATATCGATGATGAAATTGATAATAGAAAGGACAAATAATGGAAGAAAAAAAAGTAAAAGGAAAACAAAAGGTTAAAAATGTAAAGAAAAAAGAACCTAAAAAAGTAGATAATACAGAAAACAAAAAATTAGCAGAAGAAAATGCTAAGTTAAATGAAAAACTTCTTAGAGTTATGGCAGAAATGCAAAACATGAAAAGAAGAAATGAAGAAGAAATTAGTAAATTATGCAAATATGATGGAGAAAAATTAATTACTAAAATATTACCAATCGTAGATAATTTCGAAAGAGCTATTAGCTTAGATGACAGAGATTTATCTGATGAAGTATCTAAATTCTTAAGTGGATTTAAGATGATATATACTAATTTAGTAAATATTTTACAAGAGTTAGAAGTAAAAGAAATAGATTGTAAAGGACTAGAATTCGATCCAAATAAGATGGAAGCAGTTCTTACAGATAGTGATAAAAGCTTACCTAGCAATGTGGTAATTGAAGTCTTACAAAAAGGCTACACTTATAAAGATAAAGTTATCAGAGTTGCTATGGTAAAAGTAAACGAATAATTAAGCTCAAGAAAAATAAATGAAAGGAATGATTAAATATGAGTAAAATTATAGGTATTGACTTAGGTACTACAAATTCTTGTGTTGCAGTACTTGAAGGGGGAGAACCCAAGGTTATAGCTAATGCTGAAGGAAATAGAACAACTCCATCAGTAGTAGCATTTAAAGGGGATGAAGAATTAGTAGGCGAAGTTGCAAAAAGACAAGCCGTAACTAATGTTAAAAATACTATTTCTTCAATAAAGAGAAAAATGGGTACTAGTGAAAAAGTGGAAGCTGGTGGAAAGAAATGGACTCCAGAAGAAATTAGTGCTAAAATACTAGGAAAACTAAAGAAAGATGCTGAAAGTTATTTAGGAGAAAAAGTAACTAAAGCAGTTATTACAGTTCCAGCATACTTTAATGATGCTGAACGTCAAGCTACTAAAAATGCTGGTAAGATTGCAGGCCTTGAAGTTGAACGTATTATAAACGAACCAACAGCTGCAGCACTTGCATATGGTCTTGATAAACAAGATAAATTACAAACTATTCTAGTTTATGACTTAGGTGGTGGAACATTCGATGTTTCAATTCTAGAACTTGGTGATGGTGTATTTGAAGTTAAAGCAACAAGTGGTAATAATCGTCTAGGTGGAGATGACTTTGATGCTCGTGTTACTGATTATTTAGTATCAGAATTCAAAAAAGATCATGGTATTGATTTAAGTAAAGATACTATGGCAATGCAAAGAATTAAAGATGCCGCTGAAAAAGCTAAGAAAGACTTATCAAGTATGACTACAACTCAAGTTAGCTTACCATTCATTGCTCAAAACGATGAAGGACCAGTTCATATGGATATGACTTTAACAAAAGCTAAATTTGAAGATCTATGTCGTGATTTATTTGACTCAACACTTGAACCAGTTAGAAAAGCATTAAAAGATGCTAATATGACTGCTAAAGATATTAATAAAGTAATCTTAGTTGGTGGTTCATCACGTATTCCATACATTCAAGAACTTGTTAAGAAAGAACTTGGACAAGAACCTAATAAGAGTGTTAACCCAGATGAAGTAGTTGCTATGGGTGCTGCTATTCAAGGTGGTGTTTTAACTGGTGAAGTTGATGATATTGTTTTACTAGACGTTACACCATTATCACTTGGTATTGAAACTCTAGGAAACGTTATGACAGTATTAATTCCAAGAAATACAACAATTCCAACAAGTAAATCTCAAGTATTCTCAACTGCTGTAGATAATCAACCAGCTGTAGATATTCACGTATTACAAGGTGAAAGACCAATGGCTAGTGATAACAAGACACTTGGAAATTTCCAACTTACAAACTTACCTCCAGCAAGACGTGGAGTACCTCAAATTGAAGTTAAATTTGATATAGATGCTAATGGTATTGTTAATGTTACTGCAAAAGATTTAGGTACAAATAAAGAACAATCAATTACAATTACATCATCAACAAATCTTTCTGATGAAGAAATTGATAAGATGATGAAAGAAGCTGAAGCTAATAAAGAAGCTGATGAAAAGAGAAAACAAGAAGCTGAAGTAAGAAATAATGCTGATAGTATTGTATTTGCAACAGAAAAAGCTCTATCTGATTTAGGTGATAAAATAACTGAAGATGATAAGAAAAATGCTGAAGAAAAACTAGAAGCAGCTAAGAAAGCTCTAGAAGGAACAGATATCGATGCTATAAAAAATACTAGCGAAGAACTTAATAAAGTTGCAATGGATTTAGCTCAAAAAGTATATGAACAAGCAGCTAAAGATAATGCAAATAATGAAAGTAATACTAATAGTGGTAGTGATGACCATGAAAAAGTTGAAGATGCCACATACGAAGAAAAATAATTAAAAATTAAAGGATAAAAGAGAGCGTCTTAACTCTCTTTTTACCCGTTTAAAGGAGAAATATGAAAAAAGATAGATTAGAAAGTATCTTAGAAGATATGCTATCAACTGGTGGTGACTTTGCAGAAATATTCATGGAAAATAAAAAGACTACAGTATTTAATTATATTGATAGTAATCTAGATGGTTATAGTGTAAACTATTCAAATGGGCTTGGACTTAGACTTGCTAAAGATAATAATGTTTATTATGCTGCCACTAACGATTTTAGTAAGAAAAGTATTAATTCTATAATAGATACTTTAAAAAGTAATATTAAAGATAAAGTAGTGTATAGTTATGTGTCTTTAAAAAGATTAAAAAAATATAAAAATAATCATAAAACACATTATACAAATGATGATATTAAAGATTTATTTAATAATTTAGATAAGAAAATAAGAAGTAAAGATGGAAGAATAAATCAAGTAAATTTAACACTTCAAAATGTTAAACAAGATGTTACAATAGCTCGTGAAAATGGTTTATTTAAAAATGAAGAAAGAGAAAGAACAAGACTTTATATTATCATAAGTTTTAAAGATGGTGATAAAGCATGTAATATTTCTTATTCTTTAGGTAAAACGACTAGTCTAGATTTACTTGATGAAATAAAATTTGATGAAGTAATTAATGAACTTATTAAAGAAGGAATAGATAAGTTGTATGCATCACCTTGTCCAGGCGGTGAAATGCCAGTTATAATTGAAAATGGTTTTGGGGGAGTAATATTCCATGAAGCTTGTGGTCATGCAATGGAAGCAACTTCTGTTGCGGATGGTATATCAGTTTTAAGTCATGATTTAAATAAAAAAATAGCAAATGAAAAAGTTAGTATTATTGATGATGGAACCATATTTAACGAATGGGGAACAACTAAGATTGATGATGAAGGCAGAGAAACTAAAAGAAATGTGCTTATCGAAAACGGTGTTTTAAAAGGATATTTAATTGATGAAATAAACAATCATAAGATGAATATGAAACCAACAGGAAGTTCTAGAAGAGAAAGTTATATATATGCTCCGACTTCTAGAATGAATAATACTTATCTTGAAAAAGGAACAGACACATTTGAAGACATGATTAAAGATATTAAATTAGGACTATACGCTAAAAAAATGGGCGGAGGAAGTGTTTCACCAGAAACTGGAGATTTTAACTTTGCTTGTGATTTAGCGTACATGATAAGAGATGGAAAACTTGCTGAATGTGTTAAATCTGCTAGTTTAATTGGCAATTGTAAGGATATACTTGCAAGCGTAGAAATGGTCGGAGATAACCTAGCACTCGGTCAAGGTATGTGTGGTTCTATCAGTGGATCTGTTCCAGTTAATGTTGGAATGCCACGTATAAAGGTAAGTCACATACTCGTCGGAGGTGAAAAAAGTGAATAAATTAATTGAACTTGGTAAAAAACATAATATTGATATTGAAATATTTAAAGAAAAGAATAATTCTACCGATATAAGTACATTAAATGATAAAGTTAAATTATTTCAAATAACTAATGTTACAAGTTATATTATTAAAGCTATAAAGAATAATAGATGTGTTAAAATAGTTACAGAAAACATTAAAAATGTTGATGAAATTATTAATACTCTAGAAGAAATATTTAATACAAGTGACAATAAAAATAGTAATAAATTATGTTCTGGTAATATCAAAAATAAAGTAAAAGATTATGAAAAGATAAATTATACTAAAGTTAAAGAAGACTTATTATCACTATATAATTTGAAAGATAAATATTCTTGCATTAAAACTATTGAAACCGATTATTCTCACGCTGAAATTGGCAATTTTATTACTAATAAATTAAATAATTGTGATATGGAAGATGAAACATATCTTAATTCATATGGTGTTTCAATTACAGTAGAAAAAAATAATCAAACCAGAGTACTTTACATTGCTTACTATACTAAAGAATATAACTTTAATGAATTTAAAGAATATTTACTTAAAAAGTTAGAATACTTATTAATTAAACTAGATAGTACATCAGTTGAAACAAAAAAATATAAAGTTCTTCTTGCAAATAATGTAGTTGCTAGCATTTTATCTACATTTAGTGCATCATTTCAAAGTAAAGGTATATATTTAAACGAATCTGTATTATCAGATAAATTAAATAAGAAAATATTTAGTGATAAACTAACTATTATTGAAGATTCACCAAATGGAATACTTAATTCTAATTTTGATAGTGAAGGAACTTTAAAAAAGAAACAAGTTTTAGTAGACAAGGGTATATTTGTTAAAGAAATAAATAATATTGAATATGCTATGAAATTAGAAAAAGATGCAACTGGTAATGCAAATGGAGTTAATAATTTATATATTGAAAAAGGAAATAAAACCTTTGATGAACTAGTTACAGAACTTAACAATGGCATTATAATTGGTGAAGCTTATGGTTTTCATGCCGGAGTTGATAAAAAAACTGGAAATATATCAGTTCAAGCTGAAGGTTTACTAGTTCAAAATGGTAAGATAACTAAAGGATTAAATATGATTATATTATCTACTAACTTTTTTGAAGTATTTACAAATGTAATTGAAGTTGGTAATGATTTATCTAAATTTAGTTTAAGTGTAAGCACGCCATCACTACTTTTAGATAACATCACTATCGCTGGAAAGGAGTAAAAAATGAATAAAAAAGATTATTATGAAGTCTTAGGAGTTAGTAAAACTGCTACAGATGAAGAAATAAAAAGAGCATTTAGAAAACTTGCTAAACAATATCACCCAGATATTAATAAAGAACCTGGTGCTGAAGAAAAATTTAAAGAAATTGGTGAAGCTTACGCTGTACTTTCAGATGCAAATAAAAGACGTCAATATGATCAATTTGGTCATGCAGCTTTTGAAAATGGTGGATCTGGCGGAGGCACAGGTTTCCAAGGCTTCAACATGGGAGATATTGACTTAGAAGATATTCTTGGTGATCTTTTTGGTGGAGGTTTCCGTGGTTTTTCGGGCTTCGGTGGTTCTTCAAGAACATCATCACGTCCATCTAAAGGTGAAGACATTCGTGTAGTTCTAAATCTAACATTTGAAGAAGCAGCCTTCGGTTGTGAAAAAGATGTTAAATTAAA
>URWD01000006.1 GCA_900551525.1 uncultured Mycoplasmatota bacterium | reverse complement strand
TTCTTGAGGAGTTAAATATAATCGATCGTTATACAAAAATATCACCTACTAACAAAAAAATTATAACTTAATTTTTCGTTTTAGTCAATATCATCATCACTACTAATTTCTTCCACTTCTAAAAATGGCACATTTAATGAGCCAAAATCTACTTTTTCCATCATTACATTTATATAGTATTCTAAACGCATTTTTATCACCAGCAATATAGTATAACAACTTTAAATAATTTTCATTACTTTCGACAAAACATGTCAAAACTTTTAACTGTCTACTTTTGACAAACTTGCATAAGGCTCTACAAATCTTTTCTTAAATATGTTATAATACTTTAAAGGTGATTGCATGTTATATCCTGGAGGTACTAAAAAAACATACAAAAAAGAAGTTTCATATAAAAACCGTGGTATGGAACTCGAATATTTAATTGAACAAGCTAATATTTATTATAGAGATAATGATATAGCATACATTTATAAAAAGCCTACTCCTATCAGAGTAGTTAAAACTGATTATTCAAGTTTAGGCAAAAGAATAACAGATGCTTTTTACGAAATGCCATCAACACTAGATTTTAATGGCATCTATAAAGGAAGATACATAGAATTCGATGCTAAAGAAACAAATAATAAAACATCATTTCCTATAAGCAATGTTCATGATCACCAAATAAAACACATAAGAAACATATATAAACATGGAGGTATAGTTTTTCTAATCATCAGTATGAATAATAAATATTTTATGCTTATGGGTAAAGATTTTATTGATTATATTGATAATAATGAAAGAAAAAGTATTCCCTATGAATATATAAAAAATAATGCTATCGAAGTAAATATGACCTTAAAAGGTTTAGATTACTTATCAAAGTTAGGAGATAAAATATGAAAAAATTAAAACTTAAAAAAATTAACTTAAAAAAGAAAGATGGTAAGAAAAAAATAAATATTAAAGAAAATATGCTTTCAATTATTTTAATTGGAGGTATAGTAGTTATATCAATAATATTATTATTTGCATTATACATAATTATTTCTTCACCAGATTTTGATAAAGAAAAATTATATTCTAAAGAGTCAAGTGTTCTATATTATAATGATGGAAAAACAGAACTTGCTAGACTTGGTCAATATGATAGAGCATTAGTAAATTATGAAGAACTTCCTCAAGTTTTAATAGATGCCATCGTAGCAACAGAAGACTCAAGATTTTTTCAACATAGTGGTCTAGATGTTGCCCGTTTTGCTAAAGCAAGTGTTGGACAACTTATTGGAAATGATAAAGCAGGTGGTGCTTCTACCCTAACAATGCAAGTTGTAAAAAGAGCTTACACCTCTGGAGAATCACATGGTATAAAAGGAATTGTAAGAAAATTTACAGATATTTATATGGCTGTGTTTAAAGTAGAAAGCAACTATACAAAAGAAGAAATTATAGAGTTTTATGTAAATAGCCAATGGTTTGGTTCAACTGGTTCACTTAATAACTCTGGTTTTGCAGGAGTTGAACAAGCATGTCAAAACTTCTTTGGTAAATCAGTATCAGATATATCTCTTGCTGAAGCTTCAATTCTTGCAGGAATGTTTCAAAATCCAGGACTTTACAATCCATATACAAAACCAAATAATACCAGAAAACGTCAAAAAATAGTTTTAACCCTTATGGTAAATCATGGTTATATAACTGAAGAAGAAAAAAATGCTGTTTTAGATATTCCAATTGAAAGCTTACTAGTTAAAAAAGATAATGTTGCAAATGGTGATAGCAGAGCTGCAATTGACTATATCATTAATGAAGTTGCAAATGATACAGGTTACGACTTACGTGAAACTCCAATGAAAATTGTTACAACTATAGATAAAGATGTTCAAGATGTATTAAATAAACTAGAAAAAGGTGAAATTTACGAATTTCCAAATGAATACATGCAAGAAGGTATAGCAATTACTGATATGGAAACTGGTGGGTTATCTGCCATATCTGGTGGTAGAAATTATAGTGCCAGAGGTACAAACAGAGCTACAACTAAAAGACAACCAGGTTCAACTGCTAAAATATTATTTGACTACGGTCCTTACATTGAATATTTAAATGGTTCCCCTGCTACCCTTTTCTTAGATGAAGAAACAACTTATTCAAATGGAACACCAATTAAAAATGCTGATGGAAAATATAATGGTCTTATGACAATGCGCGATGCTTTAGCGGCATCAAGAAATATTCCAGCACTAAGGGCTTTTCAAGCTGTTTATAAAGAAAATCCTGACTATATCAAAAACTTTGTCAAAAACTTAGGTATTGATTATGGCGGAGAATTATATGAATCTGCTGCAATCGGTGGTTTCGATGGTGTTAGTCCAGTTCAAATGTCAGCAGCTTATGCAGCTTATGGTCGTGGTGGTTACTACATTAAACCTTACTCATATACAGAAGCTACCCTTTTAGAAAACGGAAAAGTTTACAATAAAACTAGTGAAAAAGTAAAGGTTATGAGTGAAGAAACAGCATACATGATTACAGATATACTTATAACAGCTGCTCAAAGGGGTGTTGGGGGTGTTCAAGTAGGTGGCACACAAATTGCTGCAAAATCAGGTACAACAAACTTAGATAAAGCAACAACAGATAAACTTGGAATACCAGCATCAGCAACCAGAGATGCATGGAACATTACCTACTCTCCAGAATATGCAATTGCTTTATGGGTTGGATACGATGTAAATAATTCAGACCATTACCTAACAGCAACAATTGGGGGAAGAGTCAGAAATGCCGTTATGAAAGCTGTTGGTTCAAGAGTTTACAGTAAAAATAAAACATTTTCTAAACCCAGTGGTATCATCGAAGTAGAAGTAGAAAAAGAAACAATTCCAACTGCTTTAGCATCAGAATATACACCTGAAGCTTTAAGAATGATAGAAATATTTAAAGAAGGAACTGAACCTACAGAAAATTCTACAAGATTTGAAAAATTGAATGCTCCTACAAATGGAACGTACACTAATAATGGTACACAAATAAAGCTTAAATGGAATGGAATAAGTACTCCAGATGCAATAAGTACCAATTACTTGCAAGAACATTTCAATAAATATTTTGATACATCTGCAAGTAAATATTATGAACAAAGAATAGCATATAATAATAATTATATTGGTTCTCTAGGATATAATATTTATGAAAAAGCTTCTGATGGAACTCTTACGTATCTTGGAAGAACAGATAGTACAAATTATACAATCACTAATCCATCCAGTGGTAATGTAACATATATTATAAAATCTGCATATTCATTATTTACAGCAAATATAAGTGATGGATTACAAATAAGTGTTAATACAGGAATAGACTCAAATATTGAAGATATTGTATCACCTGGGCAAAACGAGGATAACGATGATAACAATAATAACAACAATAATGATTATGAATTAGATTAAAAAATACTGCTTGATATTTTCAAGCAGTATTTTTCATAAGGATTTTGATAGTTGCTATAACAAATGTAACTCTTCTTTAATACCTTTTTGTAATATTTTAGAAAAATTTAGTCCTTTATCTTCTGCTAGTAACTTTAACCATTCTGGCATAGTTACAGTTGTTTTAACAGTTTTTGAAGATATTTTTCTTTCATGCTCAGCAATGTCCAATTCAACCATAGTTATAAACTCATCTTTACCTACAGAAATTTTCATATAATCATAAGTAGGTTTTGGAAGCTTTTCATATTCTGGTAGCATATTATATAAGGCATCTTGTGCCATATAATAGGCATCTTCAAATCCAGTTCCAAATGTAAAAATATCCTCGAAATCGATAAATTTAACACTATAATTCTTTCCTTCTTTTGTAAAAATTGCTGGATAAAAATATTTTTTCATATTATATAGCCTCCTTATTACACATATTTTATTATAAAAAGCAACATATGCCAACAAAAAAAGAAATATTATTTTCTAATATTTCCTCATATATTTACATTTAAATGGACATTTATCACACAAAGGATTTTTACTTTTACAAGTATATCTTCCAAATAAAACTAATTGATGATGAACTCTACTCCATTTATTCTCTGGAAAAAATTTCATTAAATCTCTTTCTATTTCAAGCACATCTATACTTTTGGTCAACTCTAATCTTTTAGAAACTCTAGCAACATGAGTATCAACTGCAATAGCTGGCACATTATAAATATTTGATAAAACTACATTACAAGTCTTTCTACCAACTCCTGGTAAACTTTCCAAATACTTTCTATCATTTGGTACATTTCCATCATAATCATTTACTAATCTTTTAGCAATTACAGATATATATTCTGCTTTTCTTTTATAAGTTCCAACTGGATATATAATATTTTCAATATTTTTTATACTCTCTTTTGCTAAACGAAATATATCATATTTAGAAAATAATACTCTAGTTACTTCATTTACTCTTTTATCAGTTGATTGAGCAGCAAGTACAGTTGCAATAAGTAGTTCATAATCTTTATTATATATAAGTTCACAAACAGGATTAGGTACTATTTCATCTAACTTTTTTAATACTTCATTACTTTTCATTTAACCAATCAAAATTCATAACACTTGCTTCATACAAAGGAGCCTCAGGTACTTTTTCCATTGCCTTCTTTATATCAGCCGGTACTTTAATTCCTTTCCTATTCCATTCATATAATACTTTATCAACATATCTAAGAGTAAGTGCCCCATTATACACAGCCTCTTTTAATGCTGCTTCAATTAATTCTTCACTAAATCCACTTTCTATCCAAGCATTTATAATTTCAAAATCTGTATTTGATAACGTTCTACCAAATTCTTTTTCAAATATTTCATAAATATCAGTTTTAGTTTCTTCTTTTTCTTTTGTTTTATAATCACTTTTAATTTCATTATAAAAATTATCTAAAGAGACAGATTCTCTTATTTTACCAAAACCATCTTTCTCAGCTTTAACACTTATTATTCTCTTAGCCATTAATGAACCATAAGCATTTAAAACATCTTCTTCCTTCATATTTAAAGTTTTAGCTACTACTTTTATATCAAACACTAAATCATAAGAATTATCAAAATATAAAAGAAGTAAAAATTCATTTAAAGATAAATTCAACTTTAAGGCTTCTTTAATAAATATACTTTCTGCCACTAGTTTCTTATTATCTTTAAACATATTTCTCACTTCCTTTTCTTTAAATATTCAAAAATTGCCTCTTTATTATTTTCTATATTTTTATTTAGTATTTCTTTTTCTAACTCACTATAAATAATACCTATTACTTTACCAGTTCCAAAGATATCAGATATCTCTTTACTTGTTATATTAATATCAGATTTTGATTTAATAGGTAAATTATTATACATTTTACTTATTTTTTTAGGATTAATATTAAGTATTTTACCTGCAATAGTACATACATATAATCCATAATTATAAAGTGCAAGATTATCTATTTGTCCCAAGGTAATTACCTCGGTAATTTTTATTATATTCCCTTTTTCAACATTTGTAAATGGGATGTTTGCAACTTTAACTTGAGCCCACATACCAAGTAAGTCATCAACATAATTTATATGGCTATAAGATATGCCTAAACTACTGGCAATATTAGTATCTTCCATTATTTTCAAAGCCTTCATAAAATTTTTACTTAAAAGTATTTTTTCAAGTTCACTTTTAATTCTTTCTTTAGATAGAGTTTCAACTAAATGGCTATACTTTTTTATTTTTTCATAAAGCTTTTTATCAATATCAAAATCTAAAACAGAAGCAAATCTAATAGCACGCATTATTCTAAGCGGGTCTTCTTCTAACTTTGTATCAATATCACCTATCATTTTTATAGTTCTATTATTTAAATCTTCACACCCATTCAAAGGGTCAATGATTTTATCATCTTTATCCATACATATAGCATTAATAGTAAAATCTCTTCTTTTTAAATCTTCTTCTAAATTATCAATATAAATAACATTACTAGGTCTTCGATTTACATAATTTAAATCTTTTCTAAATGTTGTTATATCTATATTATAATTATCAAATTTTATGTTTACACTTCCATAATTACTTTTACTACTATTAAAGATGTTATGAATATCTTTAGGTAAAGCATTTGTGGCAATATCAGCATCATGAGAAGTTATGCCCAGTAAATAATCACGAACAAAACCACCTACTAAATATGCCTGGTAGCCATTTTCTTCTAAAGTATTAAGTATTTTCTTTATATTTTTTTCCATTTAATTACCCCGTTTAATTATATCAAACTTTATAGAAAAAAAACATCCTTTTTAAGATGTTTTACATATATTTTAAACTTTAATTTATGATATACGATATGGTTCATCAATTGTACCTAAACCATGTAATAAATTAATTGTATTTTTCAAATAAAATGCAGGTCTAACTTGAGTAACATTTTTATTTACCGTAAACCAATCTACCGGAAACCCCATGTATAAGGATAAAGAATTATTAGTATCGCTAATAGTCGTTATCAACTGTTCGCTTGTTCCTACTTTAATCCACATATTAAAATCCCATTTACCATTAAAATAACTTTGCCATAGTACTGGTGATACTCCATAAAAATATTCACTAATACTTAATAACCCTATTTTTGCTTTATATTTAGCAGAACTAGTTTGAACATCATTTTTGTAAGTGTTTTGAGGCGTTGACACCAAATTATCAAATGTATTACTTCCAATATTCCAATTTATGGTTTCTATTTTATCTCTCCATTCCTGACTGAAATTATTTAAAAAATTTGTATTTAAATTTATTGTATTTAAATTGCTCTCACTCCAAATATTAGTTCCAGTAGCATTGTTCCAATAATAAGAGGAACAATTTGTGAATTCATTATTTAAAACATTTGAGCCATAATAAAAACTATGAAAATCATTACTCCAATCATAACAACCATAAAATCCTCCATCTTCCCCTAGTAAAGATCTTGATGCTGAATATGCTTTAATCAATTTAACATTGCCATCAAATATCCCAATTATTCTATATAGATTATCCTCTGGGCAATCTGTCATATCACTTCCAAAACATACGTAATTTTTTACATTATCTTTTTTTAAATATCCAAGTTCTATAGCTTTATTTGTTACATCTCTATAATTTGTAATATACTTATTATCTGTATCATTTCCTAATAAATAGTAATATTCTGATTTGCATAAAGTACCTAAACGACTTTTCTGTCCATCACAATAAAATTTTATAAGCCCTTCATTATGTTCAGATGTTATATCCAAATCACCTAATTCCGTAAAACCAGCATCAATTGCCTTCTGTGTTATAATAAAATCACCACCAGAATATCTATAAGAATTATCTTCTGCACTATTTTCTAAACTTTTGTCATGATGATATAATGCATTATCAAAAGTATAATTTTCTTTAAAACAAGTTGCCATATTTTGTCCTTCACAAATTTTTCCTAAAGGCATTTTATCAAAATACACATAGCATTTATCTGAAACATTCCCAGACATATATATTTTTTTACTAACATCATCCCAGGAAAGTTCTCCACCATTTTCACATTTGGATAACTTGGCATTAAAACTATAACCTTTTTGAGGCCAACTATCACTCGTAGTATATTCATATACCCCATCATCGTTTTCAAGCATCATACTTAAAGTATTATTATTCTTCTTAACCGGAGAAACACTATAATCAATTTCTTCTTTTTTAAAACTTTTAACAAACAACAAGCTAATGAATACAAATAAAAATAATGTGAAACAAAATATCCTTCTTTTCATAAATCCTCCGCTATATAAAACACAATGTTTTATCATAAATTAATTATATAACAGTTTGTTTTAAAAATCAATATAACATTTTGTTTTAATTTAAAATTAAATTGGTGATAAATATGAACAGATTAAAAGAAATAAGAGAAGATAAAGATTTACTACAAAGTGATATTGCCAAAATATTAAATGTTAGTCAAGTGGCCTACAGTTACTACGAAATTGGCAAAAGACAACTACCAATTGATTTATTAAAGAAACTTGCAATATATTACCAAACTTCTACTGACTACATACTTTGTTTAACAGATGTAAGAACACCTTACCCAAAATCAATACTTAATAAGTAATATTATAATTATATCCTTCATATAGTTAAATAGCTTTAGATGGAGGAATATTATGATAAACAAACAAAATTTGTGGTTCGTTACTTTATTTTCCTTGATACTAGTTCTTGGAATATATTATGTAACAATGGGTGATGAGAGCTTAAGTGTACTGGCCGGGGAAAATAACATAAGTAAAGATGTAAGTGTTAAAGAATCTGATGTTATCGTAGCACTTCAAGTAGACAGAGATGAAGCAGTCTTAAAAGAAATGAATGAATATCAAAGTATACTATTAGATGATACTGCAACAATTGAAGAAAAAAACGATGCTTATAATGCCCTACAAGCACTAAGTAATTCTAAAACAGAATGCGAAAAAATTAAGAAACTAATAACTGAAAAATTCAAATTTGACAATTTTGTCAAAATAGATGGTGATGCTATTAGTATTACAATCGCCGCTAAAGATCATAACAAAGAAATAGCAAATAACATTATCAGAGAAGTTCAAAGCCTATACGATAAACAAAAATATATTACCGTTAAATTTGAATAATATCCTATACATTTTTTAAAATACTTCATACAATACTATGAAGTATTTTAATTTTAAGGAGATTATTTATGAAAAAAAAGATACTAACTGACCGTGAACAAGAAGTATTTGAATTACTCATTAAAAATAAAACAACTACAGAAATTGCAAAAGAACTTTATATTAGTGAAAAAACTGTTCGAAATCATGTTTCCAATGCTATTCAAAAACTCGGTGTTAAAGGTCGGGCACAAGCCATCATTGAACTTATAAAACTCGGAGAATTATCAATTTAAATAAAGACTTCGGTCTTTTTTTTATTCTATAAAATATAATTAATTAGGTGTTTTAAAATGATAAAAAAATCTTCAATAAGACGTATTTGTGTAGCTACTCTTACCCTATTTATTTTACTTATAATTTATTTTTTTCCAAGTAACGATACAGTTATCAAAGAACATTTAAGTTATATAACTAAGGATGAAATGCCTATATTTTTAGTAGATAATTCAGATTATGTTGCTAGAACCAGTATTGTTAAAAATAGTAGTGAAACTATAGAACAAATAAAAGAAATAATCGAAGCATTAACTAAAAATACTAAAAAATCTAGTTATATCAGAGATGGTTTTAAGCCAATTATACCAGAAGGTACTAAAATACTAGATTTAAAACTTGAAGAAAATATTTTAACAATAAATTTTAGTAAAGAATTATTAAATGTCGTACATTGTGATGAACAAAAAATGATCGAAGCAATAATATACTCTTTAACAGAAATAAAAGATATTAAAAAGATAAAAATATTAGTTGAAGGAAAACCATTAACAAATTTACCAAACTCAAATAAAAAATTACCAGAATATCTAGATAAATCATATGGCATTAATAAAATATACAATATAGATTCTATTAAAGAAACAACCAAAACCACGATATATTATTTAAGTAAGAACAAAGATTACTATTACTATGTGCCAGTTACTAAAGTCAGTAATGAAAAAACAGAACGAGTTGAAATAATCATTAAAGAACTTAAAAGTACTCCGATATATCACACAAATTTAATAAGTTATCTAGCAGCTTCAGCAAATATGACAAGTTATGAAATGTTAGAAAATGCAATATCTCTATCTTTTAATAATTACTTAATAGCCAATATAAAAGAAGAAGATATTTTAGAAGAAGTAAAATATTCAATTGCTTTATCTATCAGAGATACTTATGGCATTAATGAAGTAATTTTTAATATTCCAGACACAGAAAACACAAAAATTAGTATATAATGCCAAATTTTTCAAAAAAAGACTTGCCATAAGTCTTTTTTTATACTATAATTAGATTACCAACGAAAAAGGAATGTCCTGGTAGCTCAGCTGGATAGAGCAATCGCCTTCTAAGCGATCGGTCGTGAGTTCGAATCTCGCCCAGGACACCATTTATTTTAATAGTAAAAGCCTAAGAAATATGCGTATTTCTTAGGTTTTTTGTTAATATAAAACTAATACAAGACTATCACAAAGTATCACGACATTACCTATATTATTATCTATTTTGGCACTTTTTTCGGCACCACTTTTGGCACCACTATTTGTATAGTTGATTAATCATATTTTTTATAAAATGATGCAACAAAAAAAAGAGATTATTTCTCTTTAATTTTATTTTTAAACTTTCTTATTAATCTACAAATACCAGTTTCATTTGGCAAAGCTAATTCAAGTTTACGAGCCTTAAAATATTGAATCTTAGAAAGTGAATACAATTTATTACCTAGTAGTTCATACCTAATTGAGTCTTTTTCATAACAATCATTATCATTTTGACTCAAATTTCTGTATTTATCAGCTATTTTTACCATTTCATCTCGAACATCATTAATAATTTTTTCCAATTCTTCAGTGGATAAATTTTTCACTTCATCATAATCTACTATCCAATCTAATCTTTTGAAAAATTCAACTTGATCTGTTTCTTCAAATTCCACATAATCTTCCATATTATCTTGAACTATAATAACTGGACCATTTCCATAAAATTTTTCTAAAACTGATGTTGGCATTAACTCACCAGATCGAAGAATTAAAATCAAATCTTCATTTTGAACATATACTTTTCCATTTTTAAATACTTTCATTTTTTCTCCTTAAATAAATATAAACATATACTACTATAAATATTCAAAAAAATCAAGAAAAAAACTAGGCATCTACCTAGTAATTAACAAGCTTTATTATCTTTACAAACATTATCATTCTTAATTGCATTAATAAGTTCTTTATATGCATCTTTAAGTTCTTCTTTTTGTTTATCTGTTAAAGCTTTATAAGGATCTTTTTGACTTTCTACAGTTGCAACATGAAAACCTTTAACTTTTCCACCAGACATTGATACTACAGTTGGAGCATATAATCTTTTAACACCAGTATCATACATATTTCCAGCTTCATCTTTAACATAAAATTTATCTAATTTTTTATCAAGTATTTTAAGTATATTATAATATGCATCAGTACCTTTTTTAGTTTGTTCAGGTTCAATACTTCCAGAAAACTTATAAGTATCACGAATATCTAAAATATCAACATAATAAATCTTATCAACATTTAATTCTTTCGCAGCATCAAGTAATACTGGCACAGCATTTCTACACCAAGGGCAAGTTGCAAAACCAAAATAAATTATTGCATCTTCATTTTTCATGATTTCCACTATTTCTTGACCTGTCTTATATACTATTGGATTTTCTTCATCAATAAAAATTTCCATATATTGTTTTTCATTATTTTCATTTACTACTTCATTTAAACTTTCATATTCTTTTTTAAATTTAAGGGCATCTGTTAATTTTTCTTCTTTATGAGTTGCAATAGCATACACACATAAACCAATTACTAATACTGTGCACACTAGTATTATACCTAAATATATTTTATTACTTTTTTCCATATCTTTATCACTTCCATTAAAATAATATCATAATTGAAAAACTAGTGCAATAAAATTTTGCCTAGTTTTTCATAAAACAGTCATTTTCATGTGAATTAATTAGACCAATTGCTTGTAAATATGAGTAAATAATAACTGAGCCCACAAACTTCATACCACGTTTTTTTAAATCACTTGAAATATTATCAGATATACTCGATGTAGTTTTGCTTACCTCATATATTGGATACTCTTTAAAATATTTAAGCAAATAGTTCTTAAAGCCATTATATTCTAAGGAAATACTTTTGAATATTTTAGCATTATTTATACTAGCTTTTATTTTTAATTTATTTCTAATTATATCTTTATTATTTATAAGTTCATTTATTTTTATATCATCATATTTAATGACTTTTTCAATCTCAAAATTATCATATGCTTTTCTAAAAGCATCTCTTTTATTTAGAACACATTCCCAGGAAAGTCCTGCTTGAAAGCTTTCTAAAATAAGCATTTCAAATAAATAATGTTCATCTAAGTTTAGTACACCCCATTCTTCATCATGATACTTAACATACACAGGATTATCTAAATTACACCATTTACATCTCATGATACCATTTTCTTTCTAGATGCAATATTATTTAGAATAATAAATATAACAGCAAACCCGATTAAAATTAACATATTAATCCATATTGGTTTTAAATTAGTAAACGATAAGACTTCAAGTTCTGCTAAAAAATCATTTGTATTTATATACCAATATGCTGGTAATAAATGTGCTATTTTGATAACACTTTCAGGAAGCCACACAACAGGTATAAATGCTCCGCATAAAAATGCTTGTGATAATGCAACTACATTTACTATACCTGATACTGCTTCTTTATTTTTAACTAATGTACTAATAAATAGTGCCATACATAAAGCAACAAATGAGAATATAAATGTATTTAGGATATATAATAAACCTCTTTCTGAAAATGTTAAAGAGCCAAATATAATAAAAGCTAAAATAGTGTATAAAATAACTACAAAAATAGAATATAAACTACTTGCTATTAAAATATATTTATTATGTTTTTTATAATCCATACTACTTACAATAATTCTCTTTCTAGTATTTTCCTTATTAAAGCTAGATAAAACTAAACATATAATAAAGAGAATAACAGCAATTAAAGTATAACTTGCAAAATTATAATATCTTGATAATCTTGTTAATTCTGTAGTATTTATTTTAGTAGTAAGTTCTACTTTACTGTTTTCATCTAATGCACTATTTACTTTACTTAATAAAGTAGTTTTATCACTATATTCTTTACTTAATACTTTGATAGTTTTAATATATCTAGTTAAAAGCATTTCTGCTAAATTTGATGTATAATCCCCACTAGATTTAATTTCTATATTACCATTTCCACCATTTAAAATACTTTCTTCATAACCATCAGGAATATATATTACATAACTTGCATCTCGATAAAATATAGCATCATCTATAGCCCTTTCAGTATTTTTTACATCTATAATATCAGCAGTTTCTTTAAAATAACTAACTAAATCATTAGAAAGAGTCGTATTATCATTATTTACTATTATTATATCTGGCTTACTTTCCTTAAAAGTACTTGTTACATCATTACTACTCATGTTTATTGTACCAAATATTACGAGCATTATAGTAAATCCAATAATAGTACCTTTATATCTTTTTACTACTTTCCAAAATGTCTTAAATACTGTCATATTTTTGCCTCCTTAAACTGATACTTGATGCAAGTAACATTATAAGTGAAAATACAATTAAACTTAAAATATTAAAAATATATCTACTTTCAAATCCGTAATAATATAAAGCATAAAAGCCATCTGTAATCATTGCAGCTGGATTTATCATGTTTAAGATAGGTATATTTTTATCAATTACATATTTCATAGTAATTCCCATCATACCTGATAAGAATGATAGAAACATGGTAACAGCTATTAGAATACCACTTTTAGCATTTTCATTAGTTTTTAAAATAGTACCAATAATACATCCAAGTGATAAACCTGCAATTGAACCCACAACAGCAAGTAAGGAAATTAACCAAATATTAGAATTGTAATCAATCTTTAAAATAAAGATTGTATAGACAAAAAGTAAAATTAAACCAGTTATTTGCACCACTAAACTTGCAAGTAAACCACTAAGTAAAAGAGTACTTTTAGGTATCGGAGCTGTACTATTTCTCTTACCTACACTACTCATATTTGGCATATTTTTATTTATAATATACATTGATATAGCTCCACCATATAAAGCAGCCATAGCAATTAAAGTATAATATTCAATCATAGTATAACTTAAATTACTTCTAGATATATTTTTAAATTCTATTGTTTCATTTAATTTTTCCATTACATTACTAATTACCATTTGATAATCTAAATTACCTTTATTTATTTCCTCATTTACAGTATTTTCAATTATTTTCTTATTACTATTTACTTCATCTACAAAAAACTTAAGTATAGTTTCATATATACCATTATCATTTATAGTTATATTTACATCACTATTACTAAATTCTAGATACCCAGTTATTTCTTTATTTTCTAGCATTTTACTTGCATCTTTCTTATTTACCACTTTTACATTAAATAACTTATTATCACCATCTTTACTGGCTTCACTAATGGCTTCTTTAAATATAGTGTTATTTTCATAATCTGGACTATCAACAACAGCAATATCAAAGGCATGAAAAGCTTCATTATTTTCAATATCATTAAATGCCATACGGAAAAACGTACCTAAAAGAATTGGAAAAATAAAAGTCCAGAATATCAAAGATTTATTTCTAAAAAGTACTTTTAAAGAATATTTAAAATTATGAATAAACATTAATCTCTCAAATCCTTTCCAGTAAGCTCTAAGAACACATCATTAAGTGTTGGTCTTTCACTAAATATCTTAGAATAAGTAACTTTTTTAGAATGTAAAAAGTCGATTAATTCACCAAGATTATCTTTACCCTTTTTATATGTAATTACTAAAGTATTTCCATTTTCCATAACACTATCAACAGTTTTAAATGTTTTTATTTCATCAACTACTTTTGGACTTATTTTCTTAACTTCTAAAGTTATTTTTTCTTCAAGTTTAGCAAGTGATTTTAACTCATCAGTTGTGCCTTCTGCTAAGATTTTACCTTTATCAAGAATAATAATTCTATCACAAATCATTTCTACCTCTTCCATATAATGAGTTGTATAAACAATCGTAGCTCCATCATCGCGTAATTTTTTAATACCATCTAAGATATTATTTCTACTTTGAGGGTCTACCGCAACAGTTGGTTCGTCTAAAAATATTAATTTAGGTTTATGAGCTATACCACAAGCAATATTAAGCCTTCTAAGTAAGCCACCAGATAATTGTTTTGTATAAAACTTAGTAAACTCTTTTAAACCTACTAGATTTATGGCATCTTCTACATAGGATTTTCTTAAAAGTTTATCACTTACATATAAACCACAAAAATAATCTATATTTTCATAAACAGTTAATTCTTCAAAAACCGCTACTTCTTGAAATATTACCCCAATATCTCTTTTTATATCATAAGCATCTGGCTTCATTATTTTACCAAATATCTTAATTGTACCTTTTTCAAACTCTAGCAAATTAAGTATAGAATTAATCGTCGTAGATTTACCACTTCCATTTGGTCCAAGTAGCCCTAGTATTTCTCCTTCATAAACATCAAAAGACAAATCATCTATTGCTTTTAAATTCTTATAACTTTTACTTAAGTTTTTTACTTCAATTATTTTTTTCATCATTTATTCTCCTTCTTTATTATTTTCCAAAAGTACTAAAGCTCTAAACTCACTTGATAAAAGCTTGCTTATTTCTTCATCAGTTAAATTAACAGCTTTACATGCAATTAAAGTTGCTAGTCCATGAGTAAATAACCACATCTTAACATGAAATGACTTTAAATTTTCTCCAGTTAAACTAGTACTCATATTTATATATTTTTCTACTTCATCAAAGTTTTCATCAGCAGTATCAATAAATTCTCTTATAGAAAGATTAGTTTTACTCATAAATAACACTTTAAATATATTATTTTCTTCCTTAGCAAACTTTATATAATTGATACCTGTTTGCTTATATTTTGGCATTTCATCATTCATATTGTTTGTTATAAAATCATAAAAATATTTTATCATTTTTTTATTTAATTCATTTAATAGATCTTCACTATTTTCAAATTGATAATATATTGGTCTTATAGAACAATTTAACTTTTTAGCTATTTCTCTATTACTTACCTTTTCTATACCATCATTTCTAACTATTTCAAGTGCTGCTCTAAGTATATCATCTTTACTTATCTTTATTTGTTTTGGCAACTTATCACCTTCTTATAACTAAATTGTATCATGTGATACATTATTTGTAAAGAAAAAGATGTTAAAACATTTTTTCAACGTCTTTAGGTACTTTATCATCCACGATTTTACTTATTATTTTCTTCTTTTGTTCATCAGTTACTTTCTTACCTGTCATTTTACTTAAAGTATCAATTACTTCCGTTAAAGTTTTTTCATCTTTCATATTACCTTTTTGTAGTTTTTCTGCCAAACTTATGATAGTATCCTTATCTACCTTAGTTTTCTTTTCCACCTTTTTAAAGAATTCATCTCCAAATTTCATAAAAGAGCCTCCTAAAATAATATATGCCTAATTTGACAAATGTGCCTATTTGTTATATAATTTCATTAACAAACGGGAGTTTATTATGGTAACTTTTGATGATATAAAAGCTGTTTATAGTAGTACTAGTGATAGTGAAATTAATAGAACTTATACAGAAAGACAAAAAGAAAATATTAGATTAAACAATGAAATAGCTAAAGATGTTTTCTTTGAATTTCCTAGTGAAATTTTAACAATACCTAGTGATATGTCTGATAGTGAAAAAGTAAGCTATTTAATATCATTATTTCTAAATAGTGGTAATAAAAGACTAATTAAAATTGTATTAGAAATACTAAAAAAATATAATTATAATACTAGTTCTGAATTACTTAAAACAATGCAAAGAACAGATTATTATTTTAATGGAGATATAAATTTCATAACATATTCCAAATTTATTTATGGAGCTATCTCAATAAAAAACATTGAAGGAGCTTCACTTCAAAAAGTAAGTTTAAAATCAAGTTATGGAAATATTAATCTTTATCCACTTGATGCATGCTTTAATATGGGAAAAATAAATGCAGAAAAAAGAAGAGGTTTTTGTCATAATCTAACTAGTGATATTCTCGCTTTTAATCCAGATTTATATGGGGCCTATTACTACATTCCATTTGAATTTAAAGGTTATATGGAACATTCAGTATTACTTGATTTAAATCATGGTTTAGTACTAGATTTTGCCAATAATATTGTTTTACCATTAAAAACATGGGAAAAATTCTATAATAAACCATCAATATTAATAAGCGGTAAAGAATTCAGTGAACTTAGTAAAAGATGTAATGATGAATTAGGATTATATTTAACTACTTGCACATTAGATAGTGTAAGAAGAATTAGAAAGAAATAACCAGATAGAAAACATTCTGTCTGGTTATTTATAATTTAGTTTATTCTAATTGGATCTGATTGTGTTCCTGAACCGCTAGCATAAGTTATGGAAGACTCAAGATTGAAGGACGGCCGCACCGCAAAGTCGTTGTACACACTGCTGTACTTCACGTAACCATCGAAGTACACATAGAACGCACGGTCCGAAAGGTCCGCAAGACGGGAAATAGTCCAATCATAATATCCCATATGCATCCAATTCAACGATCTTATTGTTGAACCATTCACACTTCCATCATAATTATATAGTGTTGTTGTCCACGCACTCGGATCTGCACCAAATCCATAGTCTGATACATACATTAAGCCTATTTTTGCACTATATTCTGTTGCATTATCTGTTGTATTTGTCGTTACTGGATTCACTATTTCATTTTGATACGCTGTTGCCGGTATTACATTTCTTATATTTGCATATGTATTTCCCCCAACTTTCCATGTTGTTGTTGCTATCTTATTCGCCCATTCTGTTCCGATATTATTAATAAAATTTGTATTTAAGTTGGTTTTATTCAGTAAACTTTCACTCCATGTGTTCTTTTTTGTTGAGTTATTCCAATAATATGTATTTATTGTTGTTAATTCTCCTTTATAATATGATGCATTTGGTGTTCCTGTACCTTTATAATCTCCATCTGTTCCTAGTAATGCACTTGTTGCATAATCATATTTGATTAATTTTACTTGGTTTCCAAATACTCCTATTATTCTGTACAAATTATCTGTTGGACATGGAGTTGTGTTTGTTCCAAAACATACAAAGTTATTTGGATTTGCTCCTGCATATCTGTAGCTATTATCACCTGCTCCATTTGTTAAGTTTGCATCATGATAATAAATACTATTTTCTCCTTGAGTTCCTGTATATAGTGATTTTACATAATCTGCTAATAATACTTGTGGTTTTATATCAAAATACACATAACACTTATCTGATACATTCCCACTCATAAGAACTCTTTTATTTTCATCATCCCAGGATAATTCTCCACCATTTTCACATACAGATAATTCACTATTAAAAACATAACCTTCTGTTGGCCAACTACTAGCTGTTGTCATCTCATAATTTCCACTACCAGCTTCTGTTTCAAGCATCATTGATATTGTATCTACATGTTTTTTTATTTGTTTAGGTTCTTCTTCCTCATAAACTTTATATTTATTATTCATATATAATAATGTTACCCCTACTCCAATACCAAAAACTAATAATAACAATGCTATTTTCTTAACTACTTTCTTCATATGTTATCTCCATTCTTTAACAATATCACACTGGATATTTACCATACTATATATTAATTTTAAACCAAAAAAAAAAAAAAAAAAGCCACTATTTGACCTTTTTATTTATTTGCGTAACTAATTTAATTGTTTTCTAACACACTTTGGCAATACTCTTCTTTTAATTCTAAATTCTTACTATAAATTTCATATACCTTTTTACTAATATTTTGCACCTTTGGTCCAAAAACATCTTGACCTAAGTTACCATATAAAGTAAGAACTACTATAATATAAGGATTATCACTATCATAAATACCTATATCATGAAAACTTGCATCATACATACCATATTTATGATATATAACTTTATCATCAAAACTTAAATAATTCATATTTTTATTATTCATAGCTTTTTTTATCAAAGCACTATAATCATCATCTACTTCAAGAACACTATATAATCTTTCTAAACATTTTGATGCCATTAATGCTGTATAATTTCTAACAAATGGATCTTCACTTACCATAACTAAGTTAAAATCACTAAAATATTCTTTTAAAGTATCAAGTCCGATATACTTAATAAGCATAAAATGAGCAGTATTATCACTATAAGTTAATAAATGGTCTATAAGCTCTGATAAAGTAACTTCATCATAATACTTATGTTTTTTCATTCCAATGCTTCCCTGCATTGCATCACTAGGTTTATAAACTAAAGTACTATTTAAATCAATATTACCTTTTCTTGCTTCTTCAACTAAATAAATAACTTCAAATAACTTAGAAGTACTCGCAGAATAATAAATTTTCGTACTATTCATATTCCAAACATAATCATTATTAATATCTTTAAAATAAATAGCTACCCCACTTTTCTTTAATTCCTCAAAAGCTGCATTAAATTCATCATCCAAAGTGCTACTTCTATAAGGTTTATTCATACAATCCATATATTCTTGTTTTTTTATAGCTTTTTCATCTTTAAAAACGTTGACAGTTTGATAAAATACACTATTTTCATTAAAATATCCAAGTTTATACCCTACTAGAAATGTTATAACTATTATTAAAAAAACACTAAACAAAAAAAACAACAACTTCTTCATAAACTTAACCTCAACACTAATATTATAAAACATAAATTTATTTTTGCAAATACCTTTTATCCACTTGTCCCATATAAAATATTATGTTATTATCTTTATAGAAGTTTTTGAAAGTAGTTGGTTTATATGAAGAAACAAAATAATACATTATTTACTCTACTAATTATTATATTTTTTATAATAATAGCACTTATAAGTTTTAATATATATAATGCTTATAAGAATACCAAAGATGTAACTCTTTTATCAGAATATATTATAAATAATACAGAAATTGTAAAAACCAAAGAAGGATTAACTAAAGAAAACGGCACATATATTTTTAAAGGTGAATTAGAAAATAACTACGTTTTATATAATAACATGTTATGGAGAATAATTAAAATAAATAGTGATAGTTCATTAGAACTTATCTTAGATGATTATATAAATATGTTACCTAAAAATCTTATTTCAACATTTTTTGAAAACTTAGAAAGTAACATAGATCTAGATTATTTAATTGAAAACAATATTTGTAAAGATACATTTGATAATGAAAATAATATTACATGTCAAAAATTAGAAAAAGATAAATATGTTTCTTTACTAAGTGTATATGATTATATGAATTCATTTTATGAAAACAAAACATTCATAACAAATGATGAAGAAAAATTATGGCTATACAATAATGATGCTCACACAAACGGAGATAAATTAAGTACATCAAATGAAAATAATTTTTATGAAATTAAGCCTGTAATAACAATTAAAAATAGTACTTTATATAAATCTGGAAATGGTACTAAAAATAGTCCATATCAAATAGGTAATGATGATTTCTCTATCGGAGCAAAGGTAAAAATAGATAATGATTTATATGTAGTATATGACTATAAAGATGATATTAAATTAATGAGTTTAAATACCATAGACAAAATATATAAAAATGATGCTTTGGATTATTTAAATAATGAATATTATCAAAAATTAAGTTATAAAGATATTTTAAAAGATACAATTACATATAATGGCGAATACACTAATAAAGAAAGTGATATTTCTAAAACAAAAGTAACTAAAAAAATCGGGATACCTAGTATATTAGATATTAAATTTGAAAGTAATATAAAAGATTATTATTTAGCAAATAAAGTAAATGCCTTTGACTTAATTTATAATAATCCAGTTATATACGGAGATAAAAAGACATTACATCAAACAAGATACACAATAACTTTAGACAAAAAAGAAATAAACAACTTTACTAAAGAAAATAATGTGTATGTTTATAAAGAAGGTGCAAAATGAAAAAAAATAAAATAATGCTAGTAATTGACTTATTATTTACTATTCTTTTAATACTAACTATAATTTTTAACAAAACCATTGAAAGCAAAATATTAGAAAAAAGATTTAAAGAAGAAGTAAGCAAAACTAAAACAAGTTATGAACCAATTAAATTTGAAAGTAATTTATTAATTGAAACAAATGATGAAAAGGTATATGACAATAAATATGAAGCTGAAATTTTAAATAAAGATGAAGGAAATGATGCTTACAAAATCATTGATTTAATAGTTGCTGGTAACAAAGGATGGCTTGTAGTAGTTTATGATCCAAGTGAGGTTAGAATTATGAAAAGCAAAGCATTTAAAACCCCAAACAATGATGGTAAAGAAAACATAATTGATATGACAGCAAGATACAAAGCTACAATCGGAGTTAATGGCGGAGGCTTTTATGATGATGGCAAAGTAAGTAAAGATATACCTTTTGGATATATAATTGAAAATGGTAAAGTAATATACCAATCACACAATAGAAAGTCAGATCTAATTGGCATGAGTAATGATAATAAATTAATGCTTGTTCATGCAACTGGTGAAGAAGCAATTAAAATGGGAATGAGAGATGCTTTAGAATTTGGTCCATTCTTAATTATTGATGGTAAAAGACAAACAAACCTAAAACCAACTAGAGCAGCTAGAAATATGATAGCTCAAAGAGATGATGGCATAATGTTATTTCTAGTAACAGATGGTGCATCTTACCGAGGTATAACATTTGATGAAGGCATAGATGTTTTAGAAAAATATGGAGCAACTACCGCAGCAAATTTAGATGGTGGAGCCAGCACCCAATTAGTAGTAAATGGTAAAATGTTAAATTCACCTAAAAATGCATTAGGTATTCCCATACCAAAAGGAAGAACTGTTGTTAATGGCTGGGGCATTTTTACATCATAAAACCACGATTTTAACCGTGGTTTTAAATTGCAATTTATTATTTAGAAATATTAATATAATTATTGATCCAATCTTTAAACTTATTAACATCTTGATATTTTTCTAAATCATCATCCTTATTAGCATCTAAATAAGCTATAATTTTATTGTTTTCAACAATTAAAACAGATGGAGCATATTTAACTGTATCATATAAATAAGTATTTTTAAATTCCGAAAAAGGCATTGATAAAAAATCAATTTTATAATCACTAGCAAATGATTTAAATATTTTTTCACAAGAAATAGGTAAACTACAAAAATTATTATATGTAAATAACAAATATGTCGCACTACTATAATCTTCTAAAGATTTACTATCTATTTCAATAAAATTACCTTTATTATAAAACATATCACTTAAAAATATTTTATTAGAATCTACATTTTTATAATTAGAACAACCAACACAAACTATAATAATAAGTAATAATAAAAATATTTTTTTTACCATTATTTAATCTCCGTTAATCTACTAAAATCTATATTATGATAAGCAACCTTAGAAAAATCACATTTCTTTGAACCATTAATTTTTGTACTTATAGAGTTTTTACCTTCATAATTCCAATATCCACCAACATTATATATTTTACTAGTATCCCAACCAAGAGCTCCAAGCATTTGTTTAGTAAAGTTAGCATAACCACCTGCACCACACATAATAAATATAATTTTATCTTTTGGAAAAATATATTCTAAAATTTCCATAGATTCTTTATAATTTGCAACATATTTTCCATCTTCTAATCTAAATAAAGTTTTTCCTTTATATAACCCAGTTACATTCTCACTTTTCTTTTGATCAACATACTCCTTAGGAAACTCAGTTAAATAAGCATAGGGAATAACTTCAAATCCTTTAACAAAACCAGTTAAATCTCTTTCTCCCCCTTTATTTTCCCAAGTCGCAGTATCTTCAAGCATTCTTACATCTCTATAAACAACATCAGATCTATCAAGATAATTATCTATAGTTTTTTCATTAATATTTTTATCAATATCATAAACACCTCTAAGTCCCTCAGACTTTTCTTGTTTAGGTAAATCATTTGTTACATCACATTTATCATTTTTCATAATAAATGATACTATACTACCTAATAACACTCCAATAACAATTGCAATAATAATTTTTAAATAACTTTTCATATTTTCTCCTCCAATAACATAATAACAATTTACACAAAAAAAATACAATAACTAATAAGTTGAATAAAACTCAACTAATAGTTGAGACAAAAAAATAAAGAAGCCATAAGGCTTCTTATAAAAAAGTGTGAATTTTGAGTTTATATGTTAATTGTGTATAGTTTATATTTTCATATTATAAACCGAATTTTTTATCTTATATAACATCCCTCCTTTGTTACAATATAATGATAACAAAGAATTATGAAATATTTATGTTGAAATTATGAAAGTTTAAATCTTAATTTTAAAATAAAATGTAGAACCTTTTTTTAAAACACTTTTAACACCATATTCATAGCCATGTAGTTCCAGTATTTCTTTAACTATAGATAACCCAAGACCCGTAGAAACAACATTTCTTTGATGATTTTTATCATTTTTATAATATTTATTCCATATATAAGGTATTTCACTTTCTTTAATACCTTTACCAGTGTCTATAATCTCCACCAAATAATATTTTTTATGCTTAGTAACTCTAACAGTTACAGTTTTATCATCACCAGTATAATTAATAGCATTATTGATTAAATTATAAATTACTTGATTAAGTTTCTTCTTATCAGCTTTTATCATAATACTATCTGGCATTTCCACATTAATAATATATTTCTCTGTTTCTTTAATAATTTGATATCTATTAACAATATTTTTAATATCAAGAGCTAAATCAAACTTTTCTATGTTTAAAGTATCAGCATTAGATTGCATTCTAGATAAATCTAATATATCATTTACTAAAACAGTTAATCTATCAGTTTCATCAACTATTATTCCTAAGTGTTCATTCATTTTATCTTGATCTTTATAAGAAATATCCCTTATCATTTCTGCATAAGCTTTAATCATTGTAAGGGGTGTTTTTAAATCATGAGAAACATTTGCCATTAAATCTCTACGTAACTCATCAGTTTTTATCATTTCTTCTTGAGCTTGTGATAAAGCCTCCGACAATTCATCAATTTCTTTAATGCCAGACTCTTCAAAGGAAACATCTGTATCTCCAGTTCCAAGTTTCTTAGCTTTTTTAGTTATTTTAGTTATTGGCTCTGTTATTTTATTAGATAAGAAAATTGACATAATAATACCTATAAATATTCCAATTACACAAACATACATAAGTTGTCTTTTAATAAGCAATGTAAAATCTGATATATCCTCCAAGTTAGAGTAAATAAAGACATCACTACTACCAACTTTTACTCCATACATTAAAGCTGAAATATGTTTATCATCATTTACAAATCTGTATGACTTAAGAAGTTCTTCTGATTGAACAAAATTATACATAAGTTCTTTAACCTTTGTATTATTAGATTTTAAAGCACAACCATTCATATTAATATTATAAGTATCAACAATACTAGAATTGCTTGTTAAAACAATACACACATCATTATCATAAGCAATATCTTGAAGTTTTGACACTAATTCAATTGAATTAGTTTTTTTAAGTGAATTAACAATATTATCCATATTATCTATTTGTTCTTTTTCATAATAAATATCAAGTATTTTAATTTGACAAACCCAAAGAAGTACAATTATAACAATATTATAACTAAGTAAAAAGAACAATGTCTTTGCTTGTATACTAGTTTTATTTTTAGTCTTCATAAACAAACTTATATCCTATTGCACGCACTGTAACAATCATATCTTTATACTTACCTAAATGTTTTCTTAAAGTTTTAACATGAGTATCAACAGTTCTATCATCACCATAAAAATCATAACCCCAGATATGAGAAAGTAAATTTTCCCTAGATAAAGCTATATTTTTATTATCTATAAAATACTTAAGTAAATCATATTCTTTAGGGGTTAAATAAATCTTTTTATTATCAATATAAACATCATGAGCTAAATCATCAAGTTTAATACCTTTAATTTCAAAAACATTATTAACAACTTCTTTTCTCTTTGTAACAGCTTTAATTCTTGCCACCAATTCTTTTGGACTAAAAGGTTTAGTAACATAATCATCAATACCTAAATCAAAACCAATAAGTTTATCATATTCTTCCCCACGCGCAGAAAGCATAATAAAAGGAATATCTTTTAGTTTTTTAATTTCTCTACACGCAGTATAACCATCCATCTTAGGCATCATAATATCCATAATAATTATATCAAAATCATCTTTTTTAACTTTATCAACAGCTTCAAGTCCATTCGAAGCTTCTTCCACTTCAAAATTTTCTAAAAGTAAATATTCTTTTATAACATCTCTAATTAACTTTTCATCATCTACTACTAAAACACGCATTTAAATCACCTACCTACAAGTATATACACAAATTGTGAAAAACGTATGAAATAATCTATTTTCTAGTAAAACCAACTTCAGGATAACTTATTTTTTTACTAACAGGTTCCATCCTTTCAACAATACTATTTACTTTAATATTTTTAATTTGATAAATAAATTCATCAATACCATAATAATCTTTGTGAGATAAAACTTCTGTAACAATTGTATATATCTTATAACCATGAGCTCTTTCATAAATAAATCCTTCAAATGATTTATTACAATCATAACCATAAAATAATCCATTAGCATAAATATAATTAGGTTCCCTCTTTAAAGACATCCATACTACTTCTCCATTTTTTAAGGCTTCTGTATTTCTTATTAAATATCTAATTTCTCTAGCTTCATCAAGCGAAATATCCATATAAGGAAAGTATTTTTCTTCTTCAATTATATTATCAAATTCCATAGACAATCCTTCTCTCTAGAAATATTATAGCAAATAAAGAAAAAAGTAGCAATGAATATAAGACAGTTAACTACACTTTTGAAACACCACTAAAAATAGCTAAAAAATACAATTTAAACATAATAATTGAAACAAAAAAATAGCACACAAAAAGCTCCATATAAGGAGCTTATTTTTATTTATTTTACTTTTTTATCTTCTTCTTCAAGTTTAGCAACTATTTTCTTTAAAGCATCAGCAGTAGCTTGTTTTAATTCACTAACACTTTTTTCTACAACTGGTGTACCTTTTTCAACAGCTAATTTATATAATTCATCAGCTTTCTTTTGTATTTTAGTTGCTTTTTGCTTAGCAATCTTTAAAGCTTTTTCTTTGTCTAAATCTTTTAATTCTTTTTGAAGTTCATTAACTTTTTTAACAATGCTTTCTTTAACATCTTCAGCTTTAATAGATTTAACTTGTTCTAAAACTTCATCAAATTTTTTCTTTAAAACTTCTCTAGTTTCCTTTCCAGTCTTCGGAGCAAATAGAAGTCCAAGTCCTGCTCCAACAGCTGCTCCAGCAATAAATTTTCCAAATCCATTTT
The DNA here is from genome assembly GCA_900551525.1 of uncultured Mycoplasmatota bacterium. Lineage (GTDB taxonomy): Bacteria > Bacillota_I > Bacilli_A > RF39 > UBA660 > Onthocola_B. Next base: position 14,038 of record URWD01000006.1, on the reverse strand, counting down.
TTTTCATATTATTCTTCTCCCTTATCCTTTCCTTTTTTTCTAAATAATATTTTACTAAATAAATTTCCAGTTACTTCTACTACCTTATCAGTAAAAGAAGCTATCTTATCAGTTGTAAAATCAATTATACTGAATATTGAATTGAGTGATTCAACCTTTTCATTTACATTATCTACTACTTTTTCTAACTTATTCATAGTTATTATAGTCTTAATTCCAAGAATTATTCCTATAGTTAAAAGAGCTATTAAAAGTAAATAAATAACAATAGGTAAAAAGTTTAACCAAAATTCCACTAAATATCACCATCCTCTCTATTATCATACATTGAATCTATTAAATCAAATAAATCATTTTCCAAAGTATCATCATCATCAACTTTTTCTTTTTCTGTTTTAACAGGTTCTTCCTTTTTAGTTAATTCTTCTAAATCTTCATCAACTTTTTCATAAACTTCAGAATTATGAGTTTCAGGTTCTACTACAGGTTCATCTAATGCATCCAATTTACTTTTTACATCATCCTTAACATCAACTATTACATCAGATGTATCTTCTAAAAGTTCATCAATAGTTTTAACCTTTTGTTTCTTTTCTTCTTCATTTTCTTTTAATTTAACCGTAACAGTTTCTTCATAATAAGTACTTGTTGGTTCAGTCTTTACTTCTTCCCCAAAAGCTTTCTTACGTACACTATTAAAGTCTAAATTATTAATAGTACTTACTGTATCTTTTGTTTTAATATCTTCCGGTTTATAATCTTCATTTAATATACCATACACTGGTGAAATAATCGGAGATGGTTTAAATTTCTTCTTTTCCACAGTTTCAGTTCTCTCAATTCTTTCATATCTACCCAAATCATATTTCTTTTCTACTTTTCTCTTTTTTTCATATTCTAAAACATTCGTAGTTGCTTTAGGTTTAGAAACTCTACTCATATTAGTAAATTCTTCTTCATCAAAATCTGGAAAAGAAAAACCTTTATCAGACTTAAACAATTCTCTTTCACTTAAATCTTCATGTTTTTCTTCTTTCGGAGCAACATTTACTGGAGCCTTAGGTATTTCAGTAACTATTGTTTCCTTTCTTTGAGGTTCAATTCTCTCAGCAATAGGTTTTTGAACTTCTTTACTTTCTTTTTTAGTATTATTTTCTACTTCATCTTCTTCTACTTCTTCAAATAATATACCTTTAATTTTATTAAATAATCCCATGATATCCACCTTCCTAGTTAATTAAATCTGGGTCAGGAATTTTTGTATCTTCCTCTTTACTAGCATCTTTATCTACAGTTAGATAATTACTTTCACTACCCTTTGTATTGAATATATTAAACTCTTCTTCACTAAAATTAAGGACATCATCACCCATTAAATTAGCAATTATACTATCATTATACTCAACACTTTTTAATATGTTTATAATAGATAACATGGCTTCCTTACATTTGCTTTTATCTACTATCACTTCTATTTTAGCATAATTATACATAATTTCAACTAAATATTTATCATTTTTTAATAAATTTACTTCAACATACCCAAATTTACCATCATAATCTAATTTTTTTGACACCAAAGCATTATCATTAACACTATAATCTTTTGTTACTTTTTTATAGTAACTTACTATATCAACATATAAATAATATTTATATCTAGCATCAGTTATAGCTTCATTATATAAAGTACTATCAGCAACTTGCATACCTCTAGGAAGATAATAACTATAACCTGTTCTATAAACATTATCTTTATTAGCTCTTGTTGCAATATTATTTATTATATCATCATAACTTTGTTTTCTTATATCACTGCAACCTGTTATAAAGAGTAAACATATTATTATTAATATTTTTTTCATATCTAACCTCTATTTATAATTATATCAAAAAAATTTCAACTAATAAAGTCAAAATTTTACCTATTTTTACTAAAGTACCCATTTTTACTTAAAACTTTTGTCGAAGCATGTCGAAACGCTTGCATTATATTTTTTTATATGTATAATAACTCACTGTTACCCGAAAAAATAATATATCTATCACTTCTAACCACTTAACTACGGGTAACAACCATGCTAATTATATTTTTACTATTTATTCATGAATCCTCTTTTGTAGAAAATATAATTAGCCCTACAATCTCAAAGTATATCTTTGAGATTTTTTTATTTACTTACATCAACATATTTTATTTTAATGCCCATATTACTAAATCTTTCTTCATATTCAGTCATAATATTTGGAATATCCTCTTTATGTAAATCATAACTTATTTTATTAATCTTATAACCATATTCTTTATATTGTTCTAAGCTATATTCAAATAAATCAACATTATCTGTTTTTTGCACAATATGAGGTCTACCTTTAAATAACTTATCATAAACCTTTAAATAATTAATTGAAGTAAGTCTTCTTTTAGCATGTCTATCTTTAGGCCAAGGGTCTGAAAAATTAAGATAAATTGTATCAATTTTCCCATCAAGTAAATCATGAGTATTAGCTATATCTCCAACTAATATTTTTAAATTACTAGGTTTATACTCATTTATTTTCTTAATAGCAACACTTGCAACACTACTAAACTTCTCCACTCCAATAAAATTTATATCTGGATTACTAAGAGCCATATTAAGTATAAATTGTCCCTTACCCATACCTATTTCTAAGTGTACTGGATTATCATTATCAAACACTCCATCATAATAATAATCACAACCGTTTAAAAGTTCATCTTTATCTTTAGGATTTCTCATTCTCATATTATCAACTTCTTTCCATTTAACATATACTAATTGTAGGGAGGCTACTTATGAGAAAAAATAGAAACTCATTCTTTACTGAAGCAAACATGAATTATTCCAATTTTCAAGCACAAGCTCCAATGCCTGGAGTAATGCCTTATGCACAAGGTACTAACTACAATTCATTTTATCAAGGACAAATGCCAAACAATATTGGAATGCCATATATAGATAATTCAGATTCCATTGAAAACAGACTTGCAAAACTAGAACGCCAAATAAATCGTCTAAATGCCAGAGTAAATAAACTTGAAAGTTTAAATACAACATTTATAGATGACAATATTGACACATCAGGTAATATGTACATGCTTTAATTATAAATAATCATTGCACTAAAACAATAAATCTGTTCTTCACCACATACTGCAATTGCCACTTGATACTTGATATCTATTATATCAAAATCTCCAGAATTTAGAAAGCCATTTATAGCACTTTCTAAATCTTTTTCATGTCCTTCATCAATAACTTTAACTTTCATTTATTCATCACCATTTATATTTTACAACATTTAAAATAAATAATTTGTCAGTTATTGTAATCAAAAACTATTTTTTAAATTTATATTTAGTTGGACTTTTTTATTCAAAAACCGGACTTTTTTACTCGAAAACCGGACTTTTTTACTCGAAAACTATAAATGTCAATATTTTTAATGAACCATATTATTATACATATTAATTGATGATCCATTGAAAATTTTTGCCACTTTTACCACTTTTTTTCAATGAAAAAAGAATTGTTATTTAACAACTATATTAACAATTCTTCCTTTAATAACTATTATTTTAACAATTTCTTTACCATCAATATGACGAATAACATTTTCATTACTTAAAGCTTTTTCTTTTATCACATCATCAGAATCATTTACATGAACATTAATTGAACCTCTAAGTTTTCCATTTACTTGAACACCTATTTCTTTTTCTTCAAGTATAGTTTTAGCTTCATCATATTCTGGCCAAGAACTTTCACATATTGGCTTTTCACCTAAAGATTCATTTAATTCTTCAGTAATATGTGGTGCAATTGGATTTAACAATTTTAAAAGTAATATATAATCTTTTTTAGTAATACTTTCACATTCTTCATATTTATTAAGTAATATCATCAAAGTTGAAACCGCAGTATTATAAGCAATATGACTTAAATCATAAGTAACCTTTTTAATACTTTGATGAATAATTGTTTCTAAGTTTTTAGAATATTCATCGCCATCTACTACTTTATCTTTTAAACGAATAATTCTATCAACAAATCTTTTACATCCCTTTAAAGAATCTGTTGACCATGGAGCATCTTGTTCATAATCCCCCATAAACATTTCATAAACCCTTAAAGTATCAGCACCATATTCTTTAACAATATCATCAGGATTTATAACATTACCTTTACTTTTACTCATTTTTTCGTTATTAGCACCTAAAACCATACCATGACTTACACGAGTCCAAATCATTTCTTTATGAGGAACAAGACCAATATTATATAAAAATTGTACCCAAAATCTTGCATAAAGTAAGTGTCTTGCAGTATGTTCCATACCACCATTATACCAATCAACTCTATTCCAATATTTCATTGCATCCATACTTGCAAACTCATGATCATTGTGAGCATCCATAAACCTTAAGAAATACCAACTTGAACCAGCCCAGTTAGGCATTGTATCAGTTTCACGACGAGCAGGACCTCCACATTTTGGACAAGTAGTATTAACCCAATCAGTTATATTAGCAAGTGGACTTTCACCATCATCAGTTGGTTCATATTCTGCAACATCTGGTAAAACTAAAGGTAAATCACTTTCATTTAAAGGTACCCAACCACAAGTATCACAATGAACCATAGGTATTGGTTCACCCCAGAATCTTTGTCTTGAGAAAACCCAATCCCTCATTTTATAATTAGCTTTTCTTTTTCCTAAATTTCTTTCTTCAAGATAATCTAACATTTTATTTATAGCATCTTCCTTATTAAGACCATCTAAAAAACCTGAATTAATATGAAGACCATCTTCTGTATAAGCTTCAGCCTCAACATTTCCACCATCCAAAACAGGAATTATTTCCATACCAAATTTCTTAGCAAATTCATAATCTCTTGTATCATGAGCAGGAACAGCCATAATAGCACCAGTACCATAAGAAGCTAAAACATAATCACTTATCCAAATAGGAATTTCTTTACCATTAACAGGATTAATAGCATAAGCACCAGTAAATACACCAGTCTTATCTTTATTAAGTTCAGTTCTTTCCATATCATTTTTAAGTTTACAAGCTTCTTTATATTCATTAACTTTTTCTTTTTGTTCTTCGGTAGTTATAATATCCACAAGTTTATGTTCCGGAGCCATAACACAATAAGTTGCACCAAACAAAGTATCACATCTTGTAGTAAACACTGTAAATTTCAAATCATTATCTTTAACTTTAAAGTCAACTTCAGCACCAATAGATTTACCAATCCAATTAATTTGTCCAAGTTTTACTTTTTCAGCAAAATTAGTATCATCTAATCCCTTAAGTAAATCTTCAGAATACTCACTCATTCTAAGCATCCATTGACTCTTTTCTTTTTGGACAACTTGAGTACCACATCTCTCACAAACTCCACCTGCAGCATCTTCATTAGATAAAACACTCTTACATGTTGGACACCAATTAACAGGAACAGTATCCTTATAAGCCATACCATGTTTATAAAATTGTAAGAATTGCCATTGTGTCCATTTATAATATTCAGGATCAGTTGTACTAAATTCTCTTTTCCAATCAAAAGAAAAACCTAAATCCATCATTTGTCTTTTAAAATTATGAATATTTTCTTTAACAGCTTCCTTAGGATGAATATGATTTTTAATTGCATATTGTTCTGCCGGAGCACCAAAAGCATCCCAACCCATCGGATACAAAACATTATACCCTTGCATTCTCATCATTCTAGCAATAGCATCTTGAGCAGTATAACTTCTAACATGACCAACATGAAGTCCAGCCCCAGATGGATAAGGAAACTCAACTAAAATATAATAAGGTTTCTTCTTATCACCAGTAATAGCTTCAAAACTATTATTATCTTCCCAATATTTTTGCCATTTTTTTTCTACCATTTCATGATTATACATTTTTACTCCAACCTTTCTTAACTAAACTACGACCTAAAAATTCATATAAAGAATAAATAAGGCCAAAAAGAAGCACAAATCCTAGTAACATACTAAATCCAATACTCCATGGAATGCTACTAATTACTAAAAATACAAATGAAATTATAAAAGCATCTATAAGTGATACCATAAAAAATACATAATTTAAATTCATTTTATTAATATCTAAATTAAACTTAGGTATCAAATACGATAGACCAATAAAATCTTCAAGCTTTCTATTTTTCTTCTTTTTCTTTTGTTTCTTAATATTTTCATAACCTCTTTTAAATACCCACAAGAAATTAATCAAAAATATTAAAACAAATAAACAAGATGCCCAAACTAAATTAATTCCAAATTCACTCATAAAAACCTCCAAATAAAAAGGTAGTAACCAAAGGACGTAAATTACGTGGTACCACCTTAATTGCTTCTTTAATAATTGATACGGAAATTACCCCATTCACATCCAAAAGCAAGTTCAATTATAATTCCTTATTAGTTTCCATCTCCCACTAACTTTCTCTAAAAGAATATACAATTTACTACTCTTTTTTCATCTGCATGCCATTATTATATTAAATTTCTGCAATATATTCAAGTAATTTTATAAACATTCTTACAAATCTTTTATCTAATTCTTTAATTTTCTTAATTTGAATTCTTTTTTGTTTAATATCTATATCACTAAATATAATACTTGCAATTTGTTCCTTTATTTTAGTTTTAATAGGTAAATCAGTAATAATTGAATTAATATCTTCATTTATAATTCTTACAGCTTCAATTTCAATATTATTTCCTTTACAATTAACAGTTAACTGTTTACTTGTATCTACATCTTTAACTTCAACTACAAAATTATTATCTTCTTCATAAACTTTTACTTCATTAAGTGCCTTATTTCCATTTACAAAAACATCAACACTATTAGCTTCTTTTGCATTTCTAAACTTAATTTTATAATCTCTCATTCTAGGAACAATTCCAATTTTACCATCAATAGGTCTAATTATAACAGTATAATTATTTTGCATATAATTATAATCAATAGCTGTTACTAAATAATAACCATCTTGATACATTTTACTTACCCCATCATCTTCATATAATTTATATGAATTACTTTGTCCAGGAAATATATCTATTTCCATAGATTTCGGAGCACATGTATCATTTATATTTTCATCCAAGTTAGCCATTGGAATTATAGCACCAGCTTTAGCAAATATTGGATATTCATTATCTTTATAAAAAGCAATATATCTTTTATCACCCAAAAACTTTTTACCGTTTCTAAAATCATACCAAACCCCTTTTGGCAAATATAATCTTTCAATAGATCTATTCATAGTTTTATCCATTGGTTTAGTAATCGGAGCTATAAATAATTCTTTACCAAAATAGTATTCATTTCTATAATCAATTTCATCATAAATTACTGGATAAGTATAATAAATAGGTTCAATCAAAGGTTTACCAAGTTTACTATAATTACAGCCTTCAGTATATATATATGGAATTAATCTTTGACGAAGAATTGCATACTCACGAGCTATAGTATAGGTTTTAACATCCCATGCCCAAGGTTCTCTTTTATAATAAACACCACGTTGTGCACTAAATCTGAAAATTGGACTAAAACATGAAAATTGAATATATCTCAAATAAAGTTCAGAATCTTCACTTCCGCCTTTATAACCACCAACATCATGACTCCACCAAGTGACACCTTTATTCGCAGCCATAGAATTATAAAATGGTAAAAATTTAAGTGTATCCCAAGAAACATAAGTTTCTCCAGAATAAAGTATTCCCGCTTTATGTGGTGCCACCAAAGGACTTCTAGTTAAAACTAAAGGTCTTTTATCTTTATATTTTTTAAAATCTGTATTGAAATAATAAGAAAGCGCATTAATACCAGTTAAGTCTTTCCTATAATCAAGCCAAAATACATCAATACCTAAATTAACTAAATTATCTATAACATGTTTTATAAAAGCATTCATAAAGACTTTATCCATTACATTAAATGGAATTGTTACACCATCAGCTACATTAAGTTCTTTAGCAAAATTAAGATATCTTTCTTCTTCTTTTCTTATGCCATCAACAGGGTCAATATTAACACCAACACTTACTCCAGCATCATGCATACTTTTTATAAATTCATCAGGATTTGGAAATAATTCTTTATTAAAAGAAAATCCAGTTTTATACAAATTATAATTAGTTTTATCTTTAATATGCCAAAATTCACTTAAAAGAAGTACAGATAAAGGAATACCATTTCTATTAAAAGTTTTAACTATATTTTTAGTATCTTGAAAATTATATATTCTTTCTCTATTCCACCATATACCTAAAGCACTTCTTGGAATAAGTTCTGGATAACCAGTAAGGGTAAAATAATCTTTAAGACAAAGTCCAAAATCTCTTTTATACATAAACAAATATATATCTACTTTATTTGGATTAGGATTAATAAGATAGCCATCTGCAGCAATCTCTAAGTTATTAGAATCATCAATACTAACAAAACCATCCGTAGAATAAAGTCCTTTATCTAAATCAACTTTTCCCTTATAATCATCTAAGCTAACTGCTCCACCTTTAAAATTACGAGCTTCTGCTTGCCCATAAAACCAAACTTTATCAGTACCATTTAAAGCAACTCTCAAATTATTATCTGGTGCAAACTTAGGTCCCACAAAAGGTTTATTTTTAAGATATTGAAAATTAAAATAATTGGTTGTTATAACTAAATATTTTTCATCTTGTTCCACTTTAAAAGTTGGAACTCTAAAGTTTCTATTACTAACTAAGGTTGTTAAATTATCAGAAAAATGTCCATCTACACTATATTCCATTCTAATTAAACGCTCACTTAAAACACTAATTCTATAATTAGCACCTCTAAAAACAGCTTGTTCATTTGTTTTAGCTTTTGTTAAATCTGGAATAAAACATGCATCTAGCATAAGCTTATCAACCCTTTTCTACTTATTATAATATTATCATTTTTCTTGATATTTAGCAATTATTTCTTTTAAATATTCATCATTTTTAAAATAATCTATTTTCATAGCACTTTTAACTTTATCAAGTGTTTCACTAGCTTTAATTCTAGCTTTTTTAGTACCATTTTCAAGTATTTTTACTACATCTTCAAGATGATTTTCATAATACTTTCTTCTTTCTCTAATCGGAGCAAGTTCATCTTGTAATATATTATTTAAAAATTTCTTTATTACAACATCACCAAGACCACCCTCTTGATACTTTTTCTTAAGTTCATCTAAATTTCTATATTCAGGTAAATATTTTTCAAAATACGCATCATTTGCAAATACATCCAAATAAGTAAAAACAACATTACCTTCAACATTACCTGGATCTTCAACTCTTATATGGTTAGGATCAGTATACATACCCATTACTTTTCTTTTTATTTCATCCGGAGTATCAGATAAATAAATAGTATTCCCCAAAGATTTACTCATTTTAGCCTTACCATCAGTACCTGGAAGTCTTCTTTCCACTTCATTTTGAGGTATTACTGCTTCGGGATAAACTAAAGTTTCTCCATAAATATTATTAAAAGATTTAACTATTTCTCTAGCTTGTTCAATCATCGGAAGTTGATCTTCTCCTACAGGAACACATGTAGCTTCAAAAGCAGTAATATCGGCAGTTTGACTAATTGGATAATTCAAAAAACCAACAGGAACACTATCTTCAAAGCCTCTTAATTTAAGTTCATTTTTAACCGTAGGATTTCTTTTTAATCTACTTAAAGTAACTAAATTCATATAATAAAACGTAAGTTCAGTAAGTTCACTTACTTCAGATTGTATTAAAATATTTGTTTTTTCTGGATCGATACCCACAGATAAATAATCAAGTGCAACTTCAATTACATTATCTCTTACCTTCTTAGGATTATCAAAATTATCCGTTAAAGCTTGTGCATCAGCAATCATAATATATATTTCATCAAATTCACCAGTATTTTGTAATTTTACTCTATTTTTAAGAGAACCAACAAAGTGTCCTATATGAAGTCTACCAGTTGGTCTATCACCAGTTAATATTATCTTTTTCATTTAAATCACATCCAATATAATTATAGCAATAAGCCACATAATTATCAAGAAATATATATTAAAACAAACAATTTGTATACTTATTTAACTAAATTACACCAACATATTGTATGTTATTGCTAGGTGAAAATATGAAAATTAAAGCAAATGATTACAGAGCAAATGAGATAATAAAGATTATCCGTGAATGGTCTGGTAAAACTCAAGAAGAATTTGGAAAAGAAATTAATAGAACTAAAAACTCTATACAACTATATGAATATGGTCAAAGAAATTATGATTTTGAACTACTATTAAAGTTAGCAAAAAAAGAAAATCTGATAATAACTATTGAAAAGAAATAAACTAAAAGCCAAAAACTTTTAGTTTAGTTTTTTATCATGGATAAGATATATGATTTTTATCAAACTGCATTAAATTAAGATATAATTAAAATTTTACACATATATTTTACTAAAAACTATTGTAAAATCATAAAATCTGTTATAATAGACTTATATCAAGGAGATGATTTTAATTTGAATTACGAAGTTGATTCAAGAAAAGTAAGACCAGGTCAAACATTCGTAGCCTTAAAAGGGCATACAGTAGATGGTCACAATTTTATTAATGATGCGATAAAAAATGGTGCATCAAAAATAATCGCAGAAAAAAATGTTCAATGTTCTGTACCTCTAGAAGTAGTAGAAAATACTGAAAATTATTTAAAAGAAGTATTAAAAAAAGAATATGCTGACAAAATTAATACATTAAAAATAATAGGTATCACAGGTACTAATGGAAAAACAACCACAGCATATCTTACATACCAATTATTAAATGACTTCGGAGAAAAGACTGCATATATTGGTACCATTGGTTTCAAAACACCAAATGAAGAAATTGTTACTGAAAACACAACACCAGATATTCTCACTATTTATACATTGCTTCTTCATGCATTAGAAATTGGATGTAATACTGTAGTAATGGAAGTAAGTTCTCATGCTCTATCTTATGAAAGAATATATGGATTACACATAGATATCGCTGCATTTACCAATCTTACTGAAGATCACTTAGATTATCACAAGACAATGGAAAACTATTTAAATGCTAAATTAAAGATTATAGATTACATGCAAAAAGATAGTAAATTAATTGTAAATAGTGATGATGAAGCTAGCAAAGCTTTTGTAAATAAATTTGGAAGTGGCATTAAACTAGGTTATAACAATAAAAAGTACGATTACAACATAGAAAAAGCAAATATTACACCTGCGGAAACCCATATAACATTTACATATGAAAACAAAGAATATGAAGTAACTACAAATCTAACAAGTAAATTTAATGTCTATAATTACATGACAGCCTTAGCTATTTTACATGAATGTGGATATAGTTTACAAGAAATTATAAGTAAAACTAAAGATTTACATGCTCCAAAAGGTAGATGTGAAACTCATAAAGTAAATAATGGCTATGCTGTAATAGATTATGCCCATACGCCTGATGCTGTTGAAAAAGTAATTACTGCCTACAATGAACTAAAAAAAGGAAAAGTCATAACAATAGTTGGTTGTGGTGGAGATAGAGACCCAATCAAAAGACCTATCATGGGAAATATTGCAACCTCTTTAAGTGACTATACAATTTTAACAAGTGATAATCCACGAACAGAAGACCCAGCTAAAATAATGGAAGACATCTTAAAAGGTGTAAAATCTGACAACTATGAAGTTGAGCTTGACAGAAAAACAGCTATTAAAAAAGGTATAGAAATGTTAAAACCAGAAGATATTTTACTAATACTAGGTAAAGGACATGAAGACTATCAAATAATTGGACATACAAAAATCCACTTAGATGATGCTGAAGAAGTTGAAAATTGGCAAAAAGAAAATGAAGTGTTACCATAAGTAGCACTTTTTATATAAGGAGAAACATGAAAAAAAGAATAATGGTAGACATGGATGATGTCATTACAACCGGAGGATTTTTACATTTAATAAATGAATATTTGAAAACAAATTATACTGAAGATGATTTTGAAAGCTTTTATATGCAAGATATAGTGCCAAATAAAGATGAATTTTTCAAATGGTTCAAAACACACAATATGTATGATTATTGCAGTCTTACACCAAATGTATACGAAGTTTTAGAAAAATTAAGTAAGAATTATGAAATATTCGTAGGTACATCTTACATAATCAGAGATATTATAAAAGATACAGCATTCTTACTTCCTCAAAAATATGAATTTCTAATAAATACTTTTCCATTTATTAATCCAAATAATATCATATTCTTAGGAAATAAAAGAGTTCTTAATTGCGATATTAAAATAGATGACAGAATTGACAATTTAGATGGTGCAAAAACCAAAATATTGTTTACTGCATGGCACAACAAAAATATTTCAAAAGATGAATTAAATAGTAAAGGCATAAAAAGAGCAAATAACTGGAAAGAAATAGAAAATATTTTTTTAAAAGAAGGGATAAATATAAATGAATGAACATAAAGAATTAGAATTAAAATATCTAACAAATAAAGATTTTAAACTAGCAAGATTGCTTAACTTACTAACCAAAAACGGATTTATTATTTTGGATATACACGATGTTATAAACATAGATAAATATTTTGATACACCAAATAAAGATTTATTAAAAGATGGCGCTTCTCTTAGAATTAGAATTGTAAATAATAAGCCTTATGGAACACTAAAATATCCTGTAAATAAAGATAATAATTATTGTGAAAGAATAGAAATTGAAAAAGAAATTGAAGAAGAAGACTTTAACTCTTTACTGAATATATTTAACGATATTCCTTATGATATATCTAATGTATGTCCAAAACCTACATTATCTATAATTAACCATAGATATGAAATATATTTAAAATATGAAGATGTAATAATAGCACTTGCAAATGATGATGTAACATACAAAAAAGACAATGAAGAAGAACATGAAACTATGATAGAAATAGAAATAAAAGAAGGATTAAATTATAAATTACTAGATAATATAAACGATTTAATTATTAATAACTTAGGACTAATTCCAACAAAAGAAAATAAATATAAAAGAGGATTAAGATTAACAACATCAAAAATTTTATCAAGAAAAAAGCATCAGTAATGGTGCTTTTTACATAAATTAACAATTTTTTCTAAAAATTATCTTTGAATACTTGCATTCTCCGATTATTTTTGCTATAATCTAACTTGTCAAGGAAAAATGCAGGTGTAGTTTAATGGTAGAATAAGAGCCTTCCAAGCTCCTGACGTGAGTTCGATTCTCATCACCTGCTCCAAATTGATAGGAAACTCGGAAAATTTACTTCTGAGAGTAATAAATGCTAACTAGAAATAGTTAGTTTTTTTGTTATGTAAATGAGCTCTATTCATGTTAAATATAGAAACAAAAGAATTAAAAATAAGTGATGGTGCATTCTATTTGGATATTTAACATTAACAATTTCATCATTCATTATTTTAAATTCACTTGGAATCTTTATTTTAAATCCATCAAACATTTCATATTGCGTTTCAATGTTATTACCCTTATTAGTAGTAATGACTAATGTGTTTTCAATTTCACTTAAATTTACCGTTTTTGTAATATTTGGTATTGTTATAATTGCCTAAATAATTAAAACTACTATGCTAATTATCAAGCATACATTTAAAATTTTTGTTTTGTCTTTGTATTCTGGTATTTTCTCTTCCTTTAAATAATATTGATGTATATTTTTAATATCTAAATCGTTCTTTATATCAAGCACTATAATAGGAAGTGCTACAATAATAATTAAAAGTGTACTAATGATTGTTATATTAAATGGAATCATATTATTTATTGTCAGTATAATATTCGGTATAACTATAATTGCTAATAACAATATAAGTATTATTTCATAAACATAGTAGTTCTTAAATGCCTTATATTCTACTTTGGCACCATCTT
>URWD01000005.1 GCA_900551525.1 uncultured Mycoplasmatota bacterium | reverse complement strand
GTCTTACACCAGAAGAAGATGAAATGTTAGTTAGAAATACCAGAGATGAATTAGTGCGTAGAGAGGCTCTTGCTGAAGGAAAAGCTAAAGGAAAGAATGAAGGGCTTGCCGAAGGTAAAGCCGAGGGAAAAGCTGAAATTGCAATTAATTTGCTAAAAAAAAGCTATCCTGTTGATGAAATAGTTGAAATAACTGGATTAACCAAAGAAGAAATAGAAAAACTAATTTAAAAGGACTGTTATAATAACAGCCCTTTTCAGAGAATAAAACATCTCTTTTCATATACCAAAATAATTATACAACAAATTTTCTTATTAAATATTAGTTATACTTATACTTTTACTAAGTATCTTATTTTCATATTTTTCATAGGCTTTATTCCAACCATCATATTTAGCATCGCCTTTATGATTTGGAAGTATATTTAAATCATATAAATATTTACCCATAAATTCCGTAACTTTAACAGCACCATAATAATTTAAATGGTCCCCACCATCACGAGAATCTTGATCCCAATCTATCCCCAGTTCATTAACCAATAAATTTAAATCTAAATATTCAATATTTTTACTTTTAGCATATTTTGTAACTTCTTCATCTCTTTTTTCATTCCAATTAAGGGTACTAGGAACAGTGTATAAAATTATTTTTATATCATTTTGATGACATTTATCAATTATTTTATCTAAATAGTATTTATTAATAGAACTTATACCAGTTCTTTTTTTATTATTTTTCATGTAATTACCTACACTTTTTGGTGGAACAACACTTATATTATAATAAAAACCTTTTAATTCATCTGTCCATGTATATTTTATTTTTTTAGTAAAATCATTACTTGTCATACTCTTCCATCTATCATGATATTGAAAAATTGGTAAAATACTTTGACTTTTTGTTGATAACACGTTATTAACATTCATTTTTCTATAAATAGCATTTGCTTCAAGAAGTACAACCTTTGGACTTTGATTTTTTAAAACTTTATTTAAATAATCATATGTATCAACCAAATATTGTCTTGAAACACCACCATTATACATAGTAAAACCATATTTATTCCAAATAGGTAATGGAGAAATACTTGTAAAAGACTCACTATCTCCAATTACTAAAACATCAATGGTATCTTTTGCTTCACCAAAAACACCATTTGCTCGTGCCTCATGAATACCATTACCTTTAGCATTACTTTTTGGAACAAAAAAATGTGAAATTCCAAGTAATATAAAAAATAAAATAATAACAAAAACTATAGGTTTATAATAATTTTTCATAATACCTCCCTAAAAATTAGCATATATTGGGTCAACTGGTGCATAACCAAACCCATAAGCTCCAAAAATTACAATAGCAATAATTAGCAAATAATACAAAGTCCATCTAACAAATATATTTTGCTTTGCAATTAATTCTCTTACATTAATTCCTTTTTCTTTAAGTAAACCAACAATAAATATAATAATTAAAGCAAGTATAATAATTGTAAAATCAGCTCTATCACATCCAAGTTTAAAAATAGTTCCCATTTTTAACGAATCAAAACTAAAATCAGTAAATATCTTTTTGAACATTGCAAAACCACTTGATAAAGTAGTTGCTCTAAAGAAAAGCTCTCCAAATACAACTAAAATACTAGTTTTAATTATTTGCATAAACACATATGGCTTACTAGTTCTAGTAATATGCCATCTTTTACAAATATTAATAATAAGTGGTGTAAAAATATTACCCAAAACGATAAGTACAAAATGATATATACCGAAAAAAGCAAAAGTCCATGCTGCTCCATGCCACAATCCATTTGAAAGCCAAACACATAAAAGTGCTACACTTCCAGCTACCAAAGGCCCAAAATGATTACCTAAAATTTTTCTTAAATTAAGGGTCATTTTCTTCATAGGTTTAGAAAGCGAAACTGGATAAAAGATATAATCTCTAAACCAAGTTCCCAAAGTAATATGCCATCTTGTCCAAAAATCAGATATATTCTTACTAAAAAATGGTTGTCTAAAATTTTCAGGCAAAGATATTCCAAAAAGTTCACCAGAACCTATTACAACATCAATTGTACCTGAAAAATCTGCATAAAGTTGAATTGTGTAAAATATTGCCCCCAAAAGTATTACTCCACCATCCAAGGAATTATATTCACAAAATATTTTTTCTATAAACGGGTTAAGCCTATCAGCAATAATCATTTTCTTAAATAATCCCCATAGTATTCTTTGAGCACCAAAAGCCAAATTTTTGTAAGTTAAATCTTCACCATCATAAAGTTTAGTTGCAGTATCGCTATATCTACAAATAGGCCCTTCCATAATACATGGAAAAAATGACATAAATAAAGCAAGTCTACCTAAATTAAAATCAGCATCAATTTTCCCTTTGTAAACATCAAATATATAAGAAAGTCCTTGCAAAGTATAAAAAGATATACCAATAGGTATTAATATTTTAGGTATCTTAAATCTAAAATCAAAATTTAAAATTTCTAATAAATTATTAATATTTTCACCAAAAAAGCCTGTATATTTTAAACATACTAACAAACCAATATGAATAATTACAGAAAGTAACACTACTCTTCCCATTTTTTTCTTATATAATTCTTTTATTTCTTTTTTATTTTCCTTATTTAACTCTACTTCTTTATCTCTATCTTTATTTAATCTATCAAGCCATAACCCAAAATGATGAATTGAAAGTGTAGAAAATAGTAAATACACAATTAACTTACCACTTAAAGATAAGAAGAAAATATAGCTTGCTATAAGTAAAACAAGCCATCTTTTCTTCTTATTAGTTAAAGCATATATCAATAGCGTAATTGGCAAAAAAGCAGCCAAATAAACTAAACTACAATATTGCATACTAATCTTCTTCCTTTAATCTTTCAATTAAAGCCCACAAACTTTGAGCAGAGTTAAAATTACTAGGAATTATTTCAACTGTTGGAATTACAACATCAAATTCTTCTTCAATTTCAGCAACTAGTGATAAAATTGCAAGTGAATCTAAATAATGTCCATCTATTAAATTAATGCAAGTATTATAATCAACTTCAGGATTTAAATCTTCTAATATTTCTATTAATTTTTCCATTAATTTTCACCTCCTTTAAATGGCATATTTAATTTATAAGTATGAATATTACTTCTAACTATTTCTATTTTACCATCTTTAACAAATACAACTTTAGGTAAATCACGGCTCAAGAATAAACTAATTCCTTCAGTCATTGCATAAGCTCCAGTATTCTTAAACACAAATACATCACCAAGTTCTAAACTTTTAACAGGTAATCCTTTAACAATTAAATCATTAATTGTACATAATGCTCCAACTAAGTTCCAATTTTCTTCATTACCATTTCTTTTAGGAATTACATCTAACATAGGCTTTTTCATTGCCATCATTTGACCATAATACACAATATGATGCATGCCACCATCTAAAATAACAAAATTTCCTTCTTTATTTGTTTTTTTATCAACAACTTTAGTATAATAACTTCCACATGATGCCGCAATACTTCTTCCAAGTTCCATTGTAATATGACCTTGATATTTCAAATTTTTTATCTTATCAGCAATTTCCATTAAGTATGTATTTTCATCAAAATCAGTTTCTGCTTCAAAATACATAACGGGAAAACCAGGACCAAATTCTAATTCTTCAATTATAAAACCAAGTTCATTTTTTAATTTTTGAACAAAGTCATCAACATATTCAAGTTCTTTTATAATTCTTCTTGATAATTTTTTTTGAGTTCCCGAAAAATATTGAATACCCATAATATTTAACATATTATATTTTAATCTATTTTCCAAAATAGATATTATTTCTTCTTCACTCATACCAAATTGATTACCACTTGTAAGTCTTAAAATTACATCCACAACAACATTTTTATCTTTAGTTATTTTATCAACTAATTTTATTTGATTTAATGATTCAATTGTAATAACTTCACCATGTTTATAATGATTAATTATATTCTCCATGCTAGTTTCATCTTTATAAACACCTGATATAACCATTTTTTCATGTGCAACGCCAAGCTCATTTGCAATATTCCATTCACCATAAGAACATATTTCATACTTTTCTATGGTATCCTCTATTTCTTTAACCACAAAAGGATTAGCTTTCATTGCAAAACATAAATGTACATTTTTTGGCAACATACTTTTAAGATAATTTATTCTATTTTTCAAAACATCAATATCAAACACATAAAATGGTGTTCCAATACTTTCAATAGTTTTAATATCCATCATATAAATTCCTCCAACTTCTTTCTATCAATCTTGCCATTCTTAGTTAATGGCATTTCTTCTAATTTAACAAATTTACTAGGTATCATAAATACAGGTAATTCTTTAGATAACTTTTCATGTAATTCTTTTACTTCAATGTCACCAATATAAAAGGCATAAAGTTTACTTTTTTCTTCTTTAAATATAGAGCAAACCCTTTCTACACCATCAAAACCACCAATGGCTTTATCTATTTCTTCTAGCTCAATTCTATGTCCCATATATTTTATTTGAAAGTCTTTTCTTCCCCCAAAATACAAGTCATTATTTTCATAATAACCTAAATCTCCAGTTCTATAAATATATTCTATATACTTATCATTTAATGGATTTTTAACAAATGCTCTATCAGTTTGTTCTTTATTTTTATAATAACCAAGTGCAAGCGCACTACCTCGTACACATATTTCTCCCTTAATTTCACTATTTACAACCAATTTATTATTCTCATCTAACAAAAAAACATCTTCATTATTAAATGGTATACCAACAGGTATTTTTTCATATTCACGATTTCTATCAATAATATGATAAGTACAATTACATGTAATTTCAGTTGGTCCGTACAAATTAACAAAAGTTGCATTTGGCAAGTGTTTCATCCATTCCTTCAAATGTTTCATTGGCATAACTTCACCACTAAACATAACTCTTTTAACTGTTTCAGGCACTTTATAATCTAAACCATGAAATGTCGAAATTAAGCAAAGCGCAGACACTGCCCAAGTCATCGTTGTAACTTTATGTTCTACCAAAAAATCAATAAGTTCAGCAGGCCTTGAAAATAATTCTTTAGGAACAATAACAAGTGTTGCTCCTGTTTTTAGCGCTGGATATATATCTTTAACAGAAACATCAAAATCAAATGGGGCTTGATTAGCAATAATATCAGTTTCATTAATCCCAAAGGTACTTGTAAAATTATCTATAAAATCAATTATTGAACGATTTCCAACCACAACCCCTTTAGGTACACCTGTTGATCCACTTGTAAAATTTGCATAAACAGGATCAACATCAAGTTTTCTAGCTCTAATATTAGAAAGCAATTCATCATCTACTTCACATTTAACTAAATCTTCATAAAGTATTAACTTTTTATTAGGAAAAAATTCTTTAGCACTTTCCAAATGTTCATTATCAGTAACAACATAATCTACATCTAAAACATTAATTATTTGTTCAAGTCTCATTTTTGGAAGCCCTGCATTAAGTAAACTATAAAAGCCACCAGCATATAAACTTCCCATAAAAACTTCAAGACAAGAAATCCCTTTTTCCATATAAACTGGAACGGGGTCGTTATTTTTAACATACTTAGCAAGTCCACTACCTATTTTTTTACTAACCACTTGCAAGTCTTTATAAGTAATACTTCCATTTTTATCAATTACTTTATTATCATTACTAATATTTTCTAAATATTCTAATACGTTTTTCATACATTTTTACCTCAAAATAATTATACATTAATATAATAAATTATTTCTTAACCAAACCTTAATTTTTATTAAGAAATTGAATTTGACTTTTAGCCACATTTATGTTATTATGTATTTAGCAAAGAAGATTTGCATATAATAAAAGGAACATCCAGTTTTTGTCGAGATTGAATGATACCAATTTAGTGGTTTGCATCTAAACCAACCCCGTTGATTTAGATGCTTTTCTTATTTTATAATTAACGCCAAAATGGCAAATAATTGTAATAAAATAATTATCAAAAGAAGTTTTATTAAGTCTTCTCTGGCCTTCATAGGCATCACCTCTTTTCCATTCCATTGAACTTGAAGAGGTAACATCCAATCAAACTGGATATTCCATAAATTAATTATATTACAAATACGTTTTAAAAACAAGAAATTTAAGCCACTTTATAAAATTTATTTATTACAGCACAAAAGCAAGTATATACATGTATATGCTTGCTTTGTTTTAGCAACAAATTATTTATTGAATTTTGAATTTCATTAAGAATTCAGTCTTCATTTTTCTATGTGGTTTACTTACTAAAATTATTTTTCCATCATGAAGTTCAACAAAATTTTTAACAATTGCAAGTCCAAGTCCAGTACCATCGCCTGATGTCCTAGCTTTATTACTTGTAACAAATGGTTCAAATAATTTATCCTTTATTTCTTTATCAATACCAATACCATTATCCCCGATTACTATATTTAATGTTTTATCTTTCCACATTTTAAAATATATCTTAGTTCCCTTTTTATTGTATTTAATAGAATTATTTATTATATTCTCATATATTCTTCTGAAAGCATTTTTATCAGCATCAAACAATATTTTATTTTCTTCAATATCTACTTCTAAATGCATACCAGCAGACTCAATTTCATTATATTTTTCCGCTAAATATTCTTTGGTAAACGTTACTATATCAATTTTTTCTCTACATAAATTATACTCAGAATTGTTCATATGTGTATATAAAAACAATGAATCAATAGCATCTGTTGCAACGCACGCTTTTTTATTGATGCTTTCCATATATTGTCTTTTCTTATTATCAGGAACCAAATCATCTAAAAATGCTTTTGAGTACCCACTAATAACAGTAAGGGGGGTTTTTAAATCATGAGATAAATTAGCAATAGATTTTTGTTTATCTTCATAAATTTTAATTTTTTCTGCATTTGATTTTTTTAATTTTTCCATTAAATTTTCAAAACTTTCTGCAACTTCATCAAATTCCTTTGGTAAATTCGTATCATTTACAATAATTTCTTCATTTTCATAAGATGAAATAACTTTATTTAATTCTTTTAAGATTTTTTTAACTCTACGATTAAATATATAAGTTTCAATTATAATAATAATTATCAAAATTGGAATAGAAATAAACCACACGTTACTAGAATCAGAAACCGCAGAATCATAGCTTTCCGCAGTAAATGTCGGTGACATAAAAAGCAAAGTTCTTTTTAATCCATTGCCAGATGTTACATATTTATACTTTTCTACCATTTGTTCATCATTATAATAACCATTTAGTAAATCAAGTTCTCTTTCAGTTAAGCTATTTTTTTCATTAAAAAGATTGCCCTCAACTATTTCCAAGTCTTCATTTAATTTAGCATTACCAATAACTATTTCTTCATCAATTTCAGCATCATATGTGGTTTTATATATTTTATATATTTTATCTCTATTTTTTTCTTTGTAATTAAAAATATTATAATAATAAGTTCCACTATAATCGTTAACAAACTCTAAGTCATCACCACCAACAATGTCTTTTACATCACCATCAGTTGTATAAATAAGCTCATTATTTTCATCATATATGGCAAAATCACATCCAGGAAACTTAGACATTGGAATACCATCATAATCTTCATACTCAAGTTTTTCTTTATAAAGAAGAAAATCATCCAATACTAAAAAACTATTGTTAAGCCTCCAATTAATTGATAAATATGTTAATAAAGCAACCCCTAAAATAATTAAGGTGTAAATAGCAAATTGAATAATAATATATTTGCTAAAACTATAACTCTTCTTTGTTTTCAAGTTTATAACCTAACCCCCTAACTGTTTTTATATATTCTGGTTTTGCAGGATTATTCTCAATCTTTCCTCTAATATTTGAAATATGAACCATCATGGTATTATCATCAGTATCATAAAAATCCCCATTAATACATTCATAAATTTGGCTCCTTGTAAATACTTTACCAGGTGACTTCATCATCATTGCAAGTATTTTAATTTCAGTTGATGTAAGGGGCACAATTTTATTATTCTTCATAAAAATATATTTACTTAAATCAAGAGAAAGTTCACCAACGTTTAAGGTATTAATTTCATTATTTGAACTTTTAAACTCATAATATCTACGAAGTAATGCTTTAACATAAGCAACTAACTCCAAAGGATTAAATGGTTTAGTTATATAAGCATCAGCACCGATATCAAGTCCCAAAACTTTATCACTATCCATATTTTTAGCAGATACAATGACAATTGGAATATTACTAGTTTCTCTTACTATTTTGATAAGTTCATAACCATTTAAACCTGGCATCATTAAATCTGCAATTATAATATCATAATTACCTTTTTTAAAAGCATCCAAAGCTCCAAGCCCATCATATGTTGATGTCACATCAAAACCATTACTTTCTAAATAAAGTTTGAGAAGTTCTACTATATCCATATCATCTTCTGCTATTAAAATTTTATTATGCAAAAAAGTCACCTCCTAAATTAGGAATTATTATAACACCTATATATAGTTTTTTCAAATTTAAATTCAACTCTAGTATATCATAAAAAGACCTAACTTTAAACGCTTTCATCATATGATATAAAATAAATTATTACTTTTTCAAGCATTTTATTATGACATTTTCAATGGTTTGATTATTATATTTTCAAAAAAAGAATGCCTAAGCACTCTTTATAACTTAAATTGTGAATTATACAAATCAGCATAAAAACCTTTTTGTTTCATAAGTTCTTCATGATTTCCTTGCTCAATTATATTACCATTATTCATAACAAGTATTAAATCAGCATTTTTTATTGTTGATAATCTGTGGGCAATAATAAATGAAGTTTTACCATGAGTTAATTTATCCATTGCCTTTTGCACTAATTCTTCAGTTCTCGTATCAACATTACTAGTAGCTTCATCCAAAATTAAGAATGGTGCATCTTGCAACATACCTCGGGCAATAGTTAAAAGTTGTCTTTGACCTGCAGAAACAGAGTCATTATCACTTAATATAGTATTATACCCATCAGGTAAGGTTTTAATGAAATGGTCAAGTCCAACAGTTTTACAAACAGTTTCAACTTCGTTATCAGTTATATTTTCAGCATTATAAACAATATTATCCCTAACAGTACCATTAAATACCCAAGTATCTTGAAGAACCATAGTAAACAACCTATGAATATTATTCCTTGTTAATTCTTTGGTAGAAACACCATCAATAAGTATTTCTCCACTATTAATATCATAGAACTTCATAAGTAAATTTACCATCGTAGTCTTACCAGCACCTGTAGGACCAACAATAGCTATTTTTTGACCAGCTTTTGCTTTAGCACTAAAGTTCTTAATTGTTGGAGTTTCATTACCATCATATTTAAATTCAACATTTTTAAATTCAATATTACCTTTTACTTCTTTTTTATCTAAGATTTTTGTTAATTTGCTTTCATCATGCATTTCTTTTTCATCTAAAAATTCAAATACCCTTTCACTAGCTGCTGCAGTTGATTGTAAGCTAGTCATAGCTTGAGCTATTTGAGAAAGTGGAGAAACAAATAATCTTACATAAACAATGAATGCAACGATTACGCCAAAACTAATATAACCATTTAAGGCAAGTAGTGCCCCAACAACGCATACTGCAACATAACCAAAATTACCAATAAAATTCATCATAGGCATCATAAGTCCAGATAAAAAACCACTCTTCCAATTAGCTTTATACAATTTATCATTTAATTCATCAAACTTTTCATTTGATATTTTTTGCCCATTATATGTTTTAACTACATTAAGTCCTGAATATACTTCTTCAATATGTCCATTTAAATCCCCAAGTTCTTTTTGTTTAGCCACAAAGTATTTTTGAGATTTACCTAAAATAGCTGCCATAAAAGCAAACCCAAATAAACTTGCAAGTATTGCTGTAATAGCCATAACCCAGTTCGTTACAAACATCATGATTGTAGTTCCCACAAATAATGTAATTGCACTAACCAAAGTTGATAATGATTGATTCATAGATTGAGCAATTGTATCAACATCATTTGTTACTCTTGATAAAATATCACCAATTGCATGTTTATCAAAATATTTAAGTGGTAACTTATTTATTTTACTTGAAATATTACCACGCAGTTTTCTAGCAAAATTATTTGAAACATCACACATAAGTATTGACTCAAAATAAGTAAATATTGCACTAATCAAGTAAATAGTAACTAAAACTATAGCTATATTTTTTATTTTATCAATATTCATATATGGCTCAACTAATTCTTTTATAGAACTAGGCATTTCATCTACTTTTGCATATATACTAGTTGCATCCATATTTTCATTCATACCACTAACTATTTTCAAAAATTCCCTCTGATCACTTACACTTATTTTAACACCATCAATTTTAAATTCTTTGAATATTTCTTTAGCAATACTATCTGGAACTAACACATTACCATTTAAGCTCTTAATAAATTTAATGGTATCTTCCTTATTGCTTACAACAAGTTTATGTAAAATACTATCTGGAATATTAGCAATTAACTTAACTTTATTACCAGAATTACTTTGCATTTCTCCAAATAATTTGCGAAAACTTTCCTTATCTTCTGAAGAAATACCATTATCCATCATAATACTTGTTATATTTTTTTCACTAAAGTCCATTTTAACAACTTTATTAATATTTTCTTCATTTAAACTACCAGTTACTTCTTTTGTAATTTTTTCAAAATTATCTTTATTCATAACTAAACCATTTGATATTTCATCAGTTAAATTAGACAAAATATCAGGTGTTACTATAGTAAGAATAGAACCTAAAGCTGCTAGAACTAACGCAACTATAGTTAATTTTTTAAACCCAGACAATTCATTAATTAACCTTTTAATAGCACCTTTAAAGTCTTTAGCTTTTTCTACTTCTCTATTTGGTCTTGGCATTATCTAATTCCTCCTTTGAAAGTTGTGATAAAGCAATTTCTTTATAAACTTCACAACTCTTTAATAATTCTTCATGTGTACCAACACCTACAGATGTTCCATTATCAAGAACTATTATTTTATCAGCATTCATTATTGTACCAATTCTTTGAGCAACTATTAAACTAGTTGCATCCTTTGTATATTTCTTTAATTCTTCACGAAGAACAGCATCAGTTTTATAATCTAAAGCAGAAAATGAGTCATCAAAAATATATATTTCAGGATTTTTAGCTATAGCACGTGCAATAGCAAGTCTTTGTTTTTGACCCCCAGAAACATTCGTACCACCTTGAGCTATATGAGATGCATATCCATCATCCATTTTTGACACAAAATCATCTGCTTGTGCAACTTTTGCTGCTTCCTTTACTGCTTTATCAGTTATTACTTCTTTAGCGTCTCCATAAGCAATATTAGAATTAACTGTTCCATTAAACATAACTGCCTTCTGAGGCACATAGCCAATTAATTTATATAAATATTCAAGTTTATAATCTTTAATATTTATACCATCAACAAGTATTTCTCCTTCAGTAACATCATAAAATCTTACAACCAAATTAACTAAAGTTGATTTACCTGAACCAGTTGAACCAATAAATGCAATAGTATCTCCTTTATTTGCCTTAAACGATATATTTCTTAAAACATACTCTTCGGCATCAGGATATTTAAACGAAACATTTTTAAATTCAATTGTACCAACTTCTTTTTTAGTTTCTACATTACCATCTTTAACACTAATATTGGTATCAAGAACTTCATTAATTCTAGATGCAGAAACCTCTGCTCTTGGTAAAATCATAAATATCATAGCAAGCATCAAGAATGACATAATAATTTGCATTGCATAAGATGAAAATACTACCATATCACCAAATAATGCTATTTTATCAGCCATTATGGCATCCTTAATAAGATAAGCCCCAATAAAATATATAACAAGTGTTAACATATACATAATTAAATACATAACTGGTGACATAATTGACATTGATTTTTGATTAAACAATTGTAAATTAGTTAAATCATTATTTACATTTTTAAATTTCTTTTCTTGATAGTCTTCCGCATTAAATGCTCTAACTACTCTTATACCAGTTAAATTTTCTCTTGTAACTTCATTTAATTTATCTGTTAACTTTTGTACAATCTTAAATTTAGGTAGCACAATAATAGTTAAAATACCAATTACAACAAGTAAAATAACTACAGCAACAGATGTTACCACACTCCATTCCCAACTTTTATTAAGAATTTTAGTTATAGCCCAAATAGCAGTAACCGGAGCTTTAATTAATAATTGTAAACCAAATCCCACAAACATTTCTACTTGTGTAATATCATTCGTAGTTCTCGTAATCAAACTATTAGTTGAAAACTCTTTCACTTCACTCATAGACATTTCTTCTACTTTTCTAAATAGTTTACCTCTAAGTTCTTTAGAAAACCCTGCAGACAACAAAGCAATTAAATAACCAACAATAACTGCCCCAACTAAGCTACCAAAAGCACACAAAAGCATGTACCCACCATTTATTAAAATGTCGGACATTTTACTTCCTTCAGTTTGCACCAAAATAGTAACTTTTGACATATAATCAGGCATCTTTAATTCAAGCCACACTTGCATAACTATTAAACAAACGCTGACTATAGTAATTAACCATTCTTTTTTTCTAAAACTTTTTAATAATTTAAACATAATTAATCCTTTCTTCTCTTTGCATACTCATTTATATTATTTTGCATACTCTCTATTATATGACAAAATATTTCAATTTCTTCATCACTTAAACCTTTTTTAATAACTTCCTCTAATTTAAAAAATTCCATTTTTTTAACATCAAACATTTTCTTAGCTTTTTCTTTTAAAATAATTTTCTTACATCTAACATCATTATCACACAAAACTCTTTCAATTAACTCATGCTTTTCCATGGTTTGAAGGACTCCAGAAACAGTGGCTCTTCTTAAATGAAGTGCTTCTTCTAAATCTTTTTGATAAATATCTTCATTTTGATGATTTAAAATATAATTCATAATAATCATCTGTGTTGCACTTGGATCACCACAAAATAAATCTTTATTATTACAAATAAATTCTCTTGCAATAAGCTTATTTAACAAATGTAAATTATAAAGTAATTTATCTTCCATTTCTACCACCGCCATACAATGTTAATACATTAAATAAAAATTGTCAAGTACCTTACAATAAAAAAGCTTGACTTTTTTAAAAAAATGACTATAATATATATTACTCAAAAAAAAGGGGGAATAATAAAATGGCAGATTACTGCGGAAATTGCGCACATTTTGACAAAAATCAAAAAGAATACTGGGGAGATAGGTGTTACTGTACAGAAACTTGCAAATATAAAGATGCAAGTGAAAAAGCATGCTATAGCTACGTAAAAAAACTTGAAGGAGGATACACGCCATCCGGTTGTTTTATAACTACAATAGTATGTGAAATTCTTGGATACGAAGACAATTGCGAGGTATTACAAACATTAAGATTTATCAGAGAAAATTATTTAAAGAAAACAAAAGAAGGAAGAGCATTACTTCAAGAATATGACTTTATTGGGCCCGTAATAAGTCATGAATTAGCAAATTGCCCAATAATTGATTCCATTATTTTAGCACACAACTACATACTTCCATGCTATGATTTAATTAAGCAAAATCGTTATGAAAATGCTATTCAAGTATACACAAACATGGTAAATATACTTAAAAACAGATTTAGCTATGCATTAAATGATGCACATTTGGATTACACATTAAAAACACCTGATGAAGAACTAGGTAAAGCAAGAATAAGACTAAAACCAGCAAGTATTTAAACTTGCTGGTTTTATCATTTCATTAATCTAAGCATATTATCAACATAAGATTTTAACTTAGTTTCTTCTATATCTTGCTCTCTTAATCTAAGTCCGTTTACTAACTTTTCATCATATTTAGATAAATCATATTCATTATTTCTTTTTTTATTATATTCATATTTCATATTCTTAACTTTATACATATTACTTAATCTACAGGATGTAAGTATATCATTTGCAAATAAATTAATATGATATTCTGTCATTACATTATAATAATCTATTGGTTTTTCAATTACTTCTTTACTTACCAATTTAACATATTCGCCTTTACTATTAAATGTTGTTGTTCCAATCGGTGTATCATCACTCATTGGATAAGTAAACATACCTTTTTCTACATTAAATATTCTGTGTTGATTAATTGTTTCTAAACTACTTCCATCACTAAATTTAAGTAAGTTATATTTATTTGTTTGTTCACACTTTTTAATCCAAATAGGTTTAGCTATAGCAAATTCACCATTATCAAAGTCCCAACATAATATTTCATCATCATAATCAACTTCACTAATTTTCTTCTTTTTAAATTTCTTTTTCTTTTTATCATAAACGTAAACATCAGTATTTGAAGAAAGACAGATAAACCTTGCACCTAAAATTTTCCAATCAGCAGGAATTTTTCCTGGTTCAATTAATTGAAAAGCCCATATATATAAAATATCACCTGAACTCACGTTTTCAACAACAAACGTATTATCAGAAAAATAAACCTTTCCGCCATTAACCATAATATTCATATTTTCCAAAGCATAATTACTACAAGAAGCGGAAGTAAAACAATAATCCACTGGCAAACTCACTTTATATCTTATTACTATATCGCCGACAGCACTCGCTCTCTTCCACCGATTATTAGTTTTATTTAAATAGTCGTTAAAATCTATTATATTTATTTTATAATTATTATTTTCAAATAAAATATTATTCTTTTGTGAAGCAGTAACTGTTTTAATAAGGCTGTTATAAAAATACACACCATCATTTGAAGAAGTACAATCATCAAAATGATTTCCGCACGCCATAACATAATTACTATTAATTTTATTAAAATCGCTAGGCAATTCTACTGTTGTTTTTTCCAAACTATAAGCAATAACATTACTATCAAGTATTACTTGATTAGCACTATCCAAGGCTTTAACATTGATGTTATAAGTTCCAGGTTCATTATAATAACCATATATTTCTGCACTTGTATTATTTGTAGTAGTTAACAACTCTCCATTACTATATATTTGATAAGATGATGCGCCATCAACTGATTCCCAATTGAAAATGTAATTGTCCAAAGAAAGATTAAGAACAGCTATATCAAAATAAACATAACATTTATCTGACATATTTCCAGACATCAAAACTCTTTTATTTTCATTATCCCATGATAGTTCTCCACCATTTTCACATTTTGATAATGTTGAATTGAATTTATACCCACTTGTTGGCCAAGTATCTCTAGTTGTCATTTCATAATTTCCTGAACCTGCATCTGTTTCAAGCATCATTGAAAGCATATTAGTATTTTTTTTAGGACTTTGAATTTTTCCTTCTTCATAAACATCATTCATATTATTGATTTTACCTAACGAATAACCAATAAGTAGTATCAAAATAAATAAACTAAATTTATATATCTTCTTCATGTATTACCTCCATACCCTCAATTGAGTATATTATAAATTAATTATATCCTCAATTGAGGGTATTGTCAATATTACCATTTGAGGATATGAGAAAATATAATCAGCGAGGTGTAAAACATGAATATTGAAAGACTTAAAGAAATAAGACAAGATAAAGATTTATATCAAAAAGATATTGCAAAAGTTTTACACATGTCACAAAAGCAATATAGTTTATACGAAACCGGAGTAAGACTTATTCCTATAGATAAATTGGTATTACTCGCAAAATACTATAATACTTCAATTGATTATTTACTTGGTTTAACAGATGAAAGAAAACCTTATTCAAAATCTATATTAGAAAAAAAGAACTAACTATAAAAGCTAATTCTAATTTGTCACATCTATCCATTCTTTATAATTAGATAGCCTTTCCAATTCTTGAATAGAAAGCTTAATAGCGCTATTAGTACTTCCACAAGCAGGATACACAAATTCATGTTCCTTCAAAGATACATCAAGATATATATCTACACCTTCATTTACTCCGAATGGACATACACCACCAGCTTCATGACCAATTAATTCCACTAAATTTTCTTTTGGTATCATATGAGCTTTTTCGTGAAAATATGCTTTATATTTATGGTTATCACATCTTTTATCACCAGCCATGACAATTAAAATGGGTTTACCATCAACTATATATGATAAAGTTTTTGCAATATCTGCTTCACCACATCCAATAGCATGTGCAGCTTCACTAACTGTTGCACTAGACTCATTAAACTCTATTATTTCTTTATCTTTTCCATATTGTTTTAAATATTCCCTAACTTTCACAAGTGACATTATTTACCTCCACAACTTTAGTAGCACCAATCATATCATGAATACCTCTTCCATCTTTCTTAAATAAAATCATTAAATAACCAGCATAAGTAATTAAATATCCCAGCAAACTAACAACCATAAATGTTATTAAGAAAGATTTTCCACTGAAATAAAATGCTATACAAATACCTAAACTATTAAAAAACAAATTATAAGCAAATATTGTTCTTACGGCATATCTCCAAATACTTACATTATCACTACCATCTTTATTAACAACCTTAATTTTCATAAGTTTCTTACCAATAGTTTGATTTTTATTCCATTTTTGAAAACCAACAAAATAAAGCAAATAACAAGAAACAGAAATTATCGAAGCACATGCTCCATACTTTAAAACACTTCTATATTCATCAGTAAAATCACTACTTGTAACTATTTCTATTACATTACTTTCATCAATACTATCTAATGTTTCATTAAATTTATCATAAGCATCCAAATAATCATCATAATAAGGATTTAATACATCAATACTTGCAATAGCTGATGCAATAAAACCAACAAGTAAAATATCAATTAAATATGCGACAAATCTTTTTAATATCATATACCCTCCAAAGAGTTAAATAAGCAAACTATGTTGTTTGCTTATTTGTTCCTAAAGTAACACTTAATTCTTTAGTTTTTCCATCTCTATAAACTGTAACTTTAATAGTATCTCCAACTTTATGTTGATATAAATAATATCTTAAATAAGCTAGATTCTTAATATCATTACCATCTATTTTAGTAATTATATCATTTTTTTCAAATTTAGCTTTACTAGCTGGACTACCTTTTTCTATACTTGCAACAAGAACACCACTAGAAAGACCCGAAGATTTAATTAAATCATAATATTGATATAAACTATAAGCATCTGTAATATCTAGCATTTGAATACCTAAATATGGATATTCATATGAATCACCACTTATTATTTGTTCAGCTTTAGTAATAGCATTTTCAATTGGAATAGCAAATCCCATACCTTCAACACCACTACTTACAAGTTTAAGTGATGTAATACCAATTACTTCTCCATTACTATTACATAAAGGTCCACCACTATTACCTGAATTTATTGCTGCATCAGTTTGCAAAACTTTCATAACATAGTCATTGCTTCTAGAATTATTAAGGGAAACAGCAACTTCTCTTTCTTTACCAGAAACAATACCTCTTGTAACAGTCCAAGAATAAGCAGTATCAAGTGGTGCGCCAACTGCAAATGCTGTATCACCAACTCTTAAATTTTCACTCTTACCAAGCTCAGCAACAGTTAAATCCTTTGAACTTTCTAAACTTAATACAGCTATATCAGCATATTGGTCTGAACCTACAATTTTAGTTTCTTCAACATCTTTACTTGTAAATGTAACTGTAACTTTATTACCACCATCAATAACATGATGATTTGTTAAAATATAATAGTTATTACCATCTTTTTTATAAACAAAGCCTGTACCAGATGATATCAAGGTTTGATCTTTATAAGTAGATACAACCACTACAGCATCATAAACCTTTTCCACAGCATCAGCAATACCTGTATCAGTAACTGTAACATCTTTTTCAAGTTTAGTAATACTTTCAGTTATACTAGTTGGGAAAAAGTACACAACAGCATACATAGCTAAGCATCCTACAAAAAATGCAATTAAATAATAAACTATCTTTTTTCTTTGTTTGTTTTGTTCTTCATTCATTTTTCTAACCTCACTATTTCTTTAAAATTATTTGGAAATCCCATTTCATGTAATACTTTTTCTATCTTAATTACCTTTAATTTACCAGAAAGTCTATCAAGTTCATAACTTATTTCACTAATAAATAAATTAAAATTATCTTCATCAAGTAATTGTTTTAAAATGATTATTAGTGCAAACAAATCATTCTTCCCATATATATATTCTTCATTTATCTTAGGAATATACAATAGTTTATGATATTTTGTATCATCAATAGCCTTTTGAGTTCTATTAACATAACAAATATCTTCATGAGCACATAAATTACGATAATTAGCAACAATTGGTAAATAATCCACCATACTATCAATACTAACACCGAAAACATCAGCAATTTCTTTTTGGTCTTGATACTGTAGTATTGTATAAAGTTCACCAACTATTCCAAATGATAAAACCTTAACAACAACCCAAAGAGGAATATAACCATAATTAATGATATAATGAGCTGTTGCACTATGTTGTTTACCATTAACACTTATCTGTCTTTTCATTTTTCTAATTAAATCATTAATTTGTCTATTTCTTCTTGAATCTCTTACAAAGTTATTTGGATTTAAATAATTATTTTCTTTAAATCCATGATTTTTACTCATTGTATAAGCAAGTATACTTTTTAAATTATTTTCTACAATTAAAATATTTTTAAAAATTATATTTCTTATTTGTCTATCAAAAAGAAACATCGAATATAATTCATTAAATGTTGTACCTTCAAGATAAGTTTTATTATCATCTGGTCTCATAAATAAATGACGGTAACCACTTAAGAAAAAGTAATTTTCCCGCAACAAAATAGTTTTAGTAGCTTCAATATCTTCTACTACTAACCTTTTTTTGTAAGTATGTCAATTTGTTCATCTAATGTTTTAAATGTTTTCGATTTCACACTATACCGCCTTTACTTTAAACATTATATCACAACTGACAAAATAAATATATACCTAATTAATGGATATAATGTAAAAAACTTGTGAAAAAAAAGTGAAATATTAACTTAATTATAATAATGACTTATAGCTTCAGATAATACTCTAGCAAATTCCATTTGATATTCTTTAGTTACAAGCTTACTTCTTTCCATAGAATTTGATAAAAAACCACATTCTACTAAAATCCCTTTAGTTTTTAGCTTATCATACATATATGTTGAAGTAGGTATTTTTTTCACATTTCTATCACTATTCATATTTTTATTTAAATATTTTTGCACACTTTCAGCTAATTTTTCATTATCTTTATTATAAAAAACTTGAGCACCATAATATCTTGAGTCAGTTAAATAATTTAAATGCACAGAAATATACATATCAACATATTTTTGATTTATAATTTTAATTCTTTCATCAAAATCAGCTTTTTTACGATGATTTTTAGCACCATTACTTAAATCATTATCATCATTTCTTGTCATAATAACTGTTGCACCCATTTTACTCAAATCTTCTTCCAAATATTTACCAATAGCAAGAGTTATATCTTTTTCATAAATATCATTATAAAGAGCTCCAGGATCAAGACCGCCATGACCACTATCAACAACAATTACTTTACCTTGAAGTGGTAAATCAGCCCTAACTGGATAACCATACATAAGAATAAATAACCCCAAAAAAACAGACATGATTTTAACATAATAATTTTTCATAATAAATTATATTATAAAAAAAGAAGAATTATTTATCATAATCTTCCATAAAGCTTTTATGTACTCCATCTTTTCTAGTACCAAGTACACAATTTAAATTAACATTATCCATAGCTTTAAATATATTATAATCAATATCTGGATTCATCTCTCTAAGCTTTTTAATAAGTTCTTTCATTTCTTTTCTCTTACTAATATGTTCATCACTTTTACTTACTCTATCAGTAAATTTACATGCACAATTAATAAAAGTTAAATCATTATATTTACACCAAGCAAGTACATTTGCTTCTTTTACCAAATAAAGTGGTCTAATAAGCTCTAGTCCTTCAAAGTTTTCACTATGAAGCTTTGGAAGCATAGTTTTAACTTCACTACCATAAAACATAGATAAAAGAGTTGTTTCAACAACATCATCAAAATGATGACCTAAAGCAATTTTATTACAACCAAGTTCCTTAGCTTTATTATAAAGATATCCTCTTCTCATCCTTGCACACATATAACAAGGGCTTTTTTCATTCAAAGTATTAGCAACATCAAATATATCACTTTCAAACATCTCTAAATCAACATTCAAAATTTTAGCATTTTTAAGTATCATTTGTTTATTTAGTTCATTATAACCTGGATTCATACAAACATAACAAGCATCAAAATTTACTCCACCATGTTTTTTTAATTCTTCTACACACTTAGCAAGCAAAAAAGAGTCTTTACCCCCAGAAATACAAACCATAACTTTATCGCCTTCATTAATAAGTTTATAATCTTTAACAGCTTTTACAAACTTAGCCCATATTTCTTTTCTAAATCTCTTTATTATACTTCTTTCTATTTCTTTATATCTTTCCATAGCACTTCTCCTCTAAATATTTTTGAACAAATTCATAATAAGGCTCTATTAAATTATTGTTTTCTAATTTTTTATACATTTGATTCAAATAATCATTATTTAAAACATAATTTAAACTAAAAGAATAATTTAAATCAAAAACTAATGCAAATCTAAGTAAGATTTTATCAGATTCAGTATTTAAATACTTATTATTAATACACTTTTTTTGAAAAAATTCAAAAATTACTTCTTGCGTAATATCCAAACTAGGTTTCTCAATTTTTATTTCTCCATTTGCAACCATATAAAGAATATCAATTTTATCAGCATCTCTTAATATTTTAGTCATAATTAAGCTCTTTTCATCAAGCTTACAATCAAGAATATATTCATTATGACACTTAATTGCATTTAATATAATATCATAATATTTATTATCAACAACAAATTTTTTAATAAGATTATCATCAAATAAAATTTTAATTCCAATCATAGCATGATCAATGCTTTTTAAATCATTATATGTATGATACTTTTCCCATTGAGTAAATCTACCTATATCATGAACTAAACCAATAAAGTTTGCCAGTTCAATAAGTTCAACATCTAAATTTAAAGATTTTGCAACTTTTTTGCAAATTTTACTTACTCTAATACTATGATTTATTTTTCTGTTTATTGATTTACAAGAAATATCAAAATTATGAACATATTTCATAAATATTTCTTCATTAGTCATGAATTGTATCTCCAAATAAAGTCCATGGATATTTAATTGGTGGATCACATTTAAAATTCATTAGCTCTTCACGCACAGGATGTTTAAATTTAAGTTCATAAGACCATAAAGCAATTTGTTCTCCTACTTTTGCCTTAGAATTATATTTTTGA
Source organism: uncultured Mycoplasmatota bacterium (assembly GCA_900551525.1). Classification (GTDB taxonomy): domain Bacteria; phylum Bacillota_I; class Bacilli_A; order RF39; family UBA660; genus Onthocola_B. Next base: position 27,731 of record URWD01000005.1, on the reverse strand, counting down.
TCACCCCATAAAGCATATCCACGAGATGAAAATTGTACTCTAATTTGATGAGATCTACCTGTATCAAGTTTTATTTTAACTAAACTAAGTCCATCTTTATAACTTAATAATTTATAACTTAATTTAGAATACTTTCCATTTTTATCCACAATAGTTTTATTTTCATTTTCTAATTTTAACAAATAATCTTCAAATACACCTTCATCAGGAACTTTTCCTTCCACAATAGCTAAATAATTTTTTTCAAATTCATGCATTCTTATCATATTACTTAGCCTTGATGCGGCTTTACTAGTTCTTGCAAAAACCATAACACCACCAACAGGTCTATCAAGTCTATGCACGAGCCCTAAATAAACTTCACCTGGTTTATTATATTTTTCCTTAATATACTTTTTTAAGCTAGTAAGTAAATCTAAATCATTCGTATTATCAGCTTGTACAAGTACATTCTGTGGTTTTTCCACCACTAATAAATGATTATCTTCATAAATAACTTTATTCATCTTGCCATCTACCATAAATACCACACGGAAGAACTAAATCATTCCTACTTATTGGAAGACCAATTTCTCCAGCATCAACAACGCCGCCATAAGTTTTACCAACAGTTAGTTTTAATATATTATGTAAAACAGTACTAGAAACACCTGTAGTATAAGCATTAATAAGGAAAAATAATGGCTTATCACTTAAAAGAAGAGTACATCTACTAACGAGTTCTTCTAAGTTCTTTTCAAGTTTCCACACTTCACCACTTGGGCCTCTTCCATATGACGGAGGATCCATAACAATAGCATCATACTTATTACCACGTCTTATTTCTCTTTCAACAAACTTTAAACAATCATCTACTAAAAATCTAATATAATTATTTTCTATTCCAGAAAGTTTTGCATTTTCTTTAGCCCATTCAACCATTCCACGCGCAGCATCAACATGAACAACAAGTTCTGCACCTGCTTTACTACATGCAACAGTTGCACCACCTGTGTAGCCAAATAAATTAAGAACTTTAATAGGTCTATTAGCATTTTTAATTTTATCCATCATGAAATTCCAATTACAAGCTTGTTCAGGAAATAAACCGGTATGTTTAAAATTATTTGGACTAACTTTAAACTTTAAATCTTCATAATTTACAGTCCAAAAATCAGGTAATTTTTTATTAAACTCCCAGTGTCCACCACCATCAACAAATCTATAATAAACTCCATCAACTTTTTTCCAAGCATTATCCATTTCAATTGGCCACATAGCAAGTGGTTCTGGTCTTCTTAAAACAATATTACCCCACCGTTCTAATTTCTCACCATTACCTGCATCCAAACATTCATAATCTTTCCATTCATTACTAATTCTCATAACTAACCACCCATCTCAGTCATTTCATAAATATTTTACCAAATTTCTAAATAAATGTCATCAAAAAACCTCACAAACCAAATGTTCATGAGGATTAAAATCAAAATATCTACTAACGTTTACTAAATTGTGGAGCTCTTCTTGCTTTCTTAAGACCATATTTCTTACGTTCTTTAACTCTTGGATCTCTTGTAACAAATCCAGCATTCTTAAGAATATGTCTATAACTATCTTCTCTAGTTTGATCTGTATTAGCATCAAATGCAAGTAATGCTCTAGTAATACCTAGACGGATTGCTCCAGTTTGTCCTGAAAATCCACCACCAGTTACATTAACATCAATGTCAAATCTATTTTCATTACCTGTTGCAACTAATGGTTGTTTTAAATCCATAACTAGTGTTGCAAATGGCATATATTCATTAACATCAACACCATTAACAGTAATATTACCAGTACCACCAACAAGTCTAACTCTCGCTACACTTCTTTTTCTTCTACCAGTTGCTGTCCATTCTTGTTTCTTAGCCATAATTCCTCCTATTTAACTTCCAAAGCCTTAGGCTTTTGAGCTTCATGTTTATGATCAGGTCCGCTATAAACAAATAATTTCTTACCCATAGCTCTACCAAGTCTATTATGAGGAAGCATTCCTTTAACAGCTCTTTCAACCATTTCTTCTGGATAATTATTAATCATTTCTTTAGCAGTTCTTTCTCTAAGTCCTCCTGGGAATCCACTATGATTATAATACTTCTTATCTTCTAGCTTATTTCCAGTTAAAACAACCTTTTCAGCATTAACAATGATTACATAGTCACCACAATCAACATATGGAGTGTAAGTAACTTTGTGTTTTCCACGTAAAACGTGAGCAGCTTTAGTAGCTAAACGACCTAAAGTTTGACCTTCAGCATCAATAACATACCAATTTCTTTCGATATTTTCTTTTTTTTGCATAAATGTTTTCATATACTAATCCTTTCATCATGTTTTCTGTTTAATTTTCCCACGACTAAACAAATCACATAAATAAAATGTACCGATTAAAATTATATGAAAAAAATGACCAAAAGTCAAACGTTTTTAGCCATTTTCTTAATAATTTTGTAAATTTATATATTTTTTTCACTATTTTTCTAAATTTCAAACTCTAATTAGAGCATCTAAATCCCATTTTCTTGTATTTGACCAGTGGATGATTTATCAATATATCTATAAAACTATCTTCTTATTTCTCGTATTTCACCTAACTCTAAAGACTCTTGCAAATCCATTTTACTTTCATGTAAATTCATTTGTTTTACTACACCATCAAAAGAATTTAAAAATTCATATAATCCTAGACTAGTTAATGCAATATCAAATTTACCATAAGTACTAAGAAACATAAATGCTGTACCAATGACAAAATGAGCAGTACTCCAACACAAACTATTTTTTTGTCTATTTGATATAGAATCAATTTCTTGTTTTATACATTCTTTAGCCATATCTAAATTTAAACTATCTTGTAATCTTAATTCAGTTTCTAATCTTTCTTTTCTCATTTCCTTACTATATTTTTTATTTGCATAAAACAAATCCAAAACAACAAAAACTGCAGATGCTGCAATTCTTGCAATAGCATTATCATAATCAGTAAGATAGTCAGCTAAAAACAATCCACACATTTCAAGTTGAAATAGTGTTGCAATTTTAACAAAAAAACTTAAAACTTTATCCTTTGGTAATTCATTTTTATACCTTTCTATTTTTCTAATTCTGTATTCTTTTGGACTTGTCATAAACTTCTCCCCCTAATTTTTATTTTCTTTTTGAATTGTTTTTAACAATTCAGCACTTTCCTTTAAAACTTGTAATTTTATTTTCTCAATTTTTATTTCATCAAGAACTTCTCTTAAAATTACTTCTTCATCTTTTGTTACTTCTTCTAATAATTTGAAATTACTCATATTATTCTTATCTATTAAAGACACATAACGTACACCATCTAATTCAGTAACATTCAAAACTATATAACTATTATCATCATCAAGTGTTACAATATCCATCACATTTAACATAAGAATCCCCCCCTTAAAACTCGTTATATTATACAACCATTAATAGCATTTGTCAAACTCAATTTTTTCCAAATAAAGGCCATCCGCAGGTACTATACTAAGTTTTTTGTTCAGATTTCCATTTAGAAGCATATTTTCTATCACATTAATATCTACTTTACCTCTACCAACATCTAGTAAAGCTCCAACTAAATGACGCACCATATAACGATAAAAGCCTGCACCAACAAATTTCATAAGAACAATATCTCCATGTTTCTTAATATTAATTTTATAAATACATGTAGTATAATCAACTCTAAAGCCACTTACAAAATTATGAAAATCATGAACTCCAATAAATAACTTACTTGCTTTTCGCATCTTTCTTATATCTAAAGGGTACCTACATTGAAAATAATAACCTTCATAATCTTTTCTATACTTACCATTATTTATTTTATAAACATAAGTTTTTTTCTTCACACTATGTCTAGCATGAAAATTATTACCTACTTTTTTACAATTTTTTATCACTATTTCATTATTTAATATTTTATTTAATTCATAAACTTCTTTACTAGTAAACTTACCATCATAATCAAAATGAGCACATTGACCTAAGGCATGAACACCAGCATCAGTTCTGCCACTTCCCTTTATAACTATTTCAGTATCTAAAATCTTACTTAAAGCATCTTCCAAAGTTTTTTGCACATTCTTAACATCATTTTGTCTTTGAAATCCATGAAACTTCGTCCCATCATAACTAAACTTAATTAAATATCTCATGACTTAATCCTATAAATAGCTTTTAAAAGCTCATCTAATTCCTTATAATGGTTTATTTTTATACCTTTATTTTCACTTTTATTAGTAAATTCCACTATCTTAGGTAAATCAATATATTCACCTAAAGCTTTATCAAACATATCACCTGTTTCATACATAATTTCTTTACTTATAACATACACTTTATCTACAAGATTAAAAAACAAATTGCTATTTGTATCTACTAATACTATTTTTCTTCCATAACTAGATATTCTTTTAAATAATTTCTTAAAAAATTCAATATCCTTATTTGTTAGACCAATACTAAAATTATTTAAAATAATACATTTATCCTGAAGTTTACTAGCAAGAACTACTCTATTTTGATTACCATGACTTAAATCATCAAACTTACATTCCAAAGTGCTTTCACTAAGAGCAACCATTTTTAATGCATCACTTGCTCTATTTAAAACAATATCTTTAACAACTTTACCACTATAGTCTCCATTTTTATAGTCTTTACTAATTACACCAATAATATTTCCTTCTAAACTACTTAATTCCATAAAGCCTCCAACAAGTTATCAACATCAAAATAAACTTTATCTAAAATATCATAATACATAAGTTGAATAGATAAATCTACTACAAATGGTACACCAAATCCCAATTTTTTAAGTAATTTTTCATTCTTTAAAACCACTTCTTTATTACCTTCAAGAACCTTCATATCTTCATCATACACAATTATATAATCACCAAATAAAGCATCCTCTATATTACTTGTAACGTTCACATAATTAATATTCTGTTTATCTAATAAATCAAATATTTCTTTTTTTTCTTTATTACTTAATGAGCTCAAACTTTCATTAAATATTACCCTTTTACTTGGAAACATTTCTAAATTATTTTTTAGTTTTTCAAAAGGTAAAACATCAATTATTTGATATACCCCAAACTCAGACATAAACTTTTTATCAACATTGTTTGAAAGCACAACATAATTTACATTATCACTAAACTCCATATAAAACTATGCTCCCTTCTTCCATACTTTTTTTCACATCAATAAGTCTTTGATTAGAACTACCTCTAAACTTACAATTTAAACTCTTTTTAGCAAGTACAAATTTACCATCTACTAAAACATCTACATTTTTTAAAAGTTCTAATCTATCTTTATCACCAGCAAGTAATGATTCATATGTAAAACCAGTATAAGCCCAAACGTTAAGTCCAATACTTTTAGCAAATTTAGCTATTTCCAAAGCTCCTTTAGCTTGAAAAAAAGGATCTCCACCAGATAATGTAATACCTGTTTGATACTTTAAATTTTTTAATTTTTCACAAATATCTTTAGTATCAATTTCAAATCCACCATTCATATCATGAGTCTCAGGATTTTGACATCCTTCACATTTATGCAAACAACCTTGAAACCAAATTACAGTTCTAATACCAGAACCATCTAAAATACTATCAGGTTGAATATCTGCAGCAAGTCTAACTATCATGTTCTTCACTTCTTTCTTTATGTCTTTTAACCAAATTATTTATCTTAATAAAATGATGATTAATACCAGATTTACCTATTTTATAACCATTTTCAAGTGTTACAATATCTGCAAGTTCTTGCATAGAAACTTCGGGATATTTTACTCTTGCATCTGCAACAATTCTAGTGTTTTCATCAAGTAATCCATATAAATCATAATTTTTCAAATAATTAATATTTTCTAGTTGCATTTGCCCAGTTCTAAAAGTCTTTTCTTGATTAGCAATTTCACAATTGTTTAATCTATTAACCATATTTTTATGGTCTCTATATATTCTTATATCTTCAAAATAAAACAACGAATTAGTAGCTTTAAATCTTTTTATTAAATCACTTATATCTTCACTAGCTTTAATATAAACAACATTTTTATATCCTCTTTTAATAAGTTTAGCTTTTAATTTAAAGTACTCAAGTAAATTAAGTACTTGTTTAGCAAGCCTTTCCTTAGTAAAAATAAACTCTAAGTGATACCCACTAGTACTTGGATTAGAAACATTACCAACAGCAAGAAAAGCACCTTCCAAAAAAGCTATTTTTTCTTCATCACTAACCAAATCATCAACTTCTATTTTTATTCCCACACTTATATCTTTTTTAATAAAATCTATTCTTTCTTTTATATTAAGAATATATATTTGTTTTACTTTAAATCTTTTTTGCATTCTTATAACAATACTTGGATTAACATCATATATTTCTTTTATTTCTTTGTAAATTCTTCTAGCTATACTAGCATTTTCTAAAGTAATACTTATTTCTTCTTTATTGAATTTAGCAACACTATTTAAAAATGCCATTAACTCATATCTAGCTTCCATAGAATTAATATCATTTTTAGTTATTTCTTCTTTTAAACTCGTAGTAAACGTCATTTTCTTTTACCATCCATTAAGTATGAGAATAACAAATATCCAGTTTTCAAAGCATCATGTCTATACCAACCATCTTCAATAGTAAAGAGTTTATCTTGAATAACATAAATATTACTTTCATCAAGTTCATGCATATCTAAAATAACTGGATCTTTTTGTTCTTCTGTTGCATACTTATTAGCTAAATCACTATTAATAACCTCATTATTAGCAATAACAACATCTATACTACCTTTACCTAAATATTTTTCCAAATAATCAATATGATCTTTTACAGTAAAATCATCTGTTTCCCCAGGTTGAGTAAACAAATTACAAATATATACTTTATCAGCCTTAGCTTTATTAATGGTATGTACTAACTTTTTATTAATTAAATGTGGCACAATACTTGTAAGTAAGCTGCCAGATGAAAAAATAATCAAATCAGCTTCTTCAACAGCGCGAGTAACTTTTGGATTAACCTCAATTTCTTTATCATATTTAACTTCTACAATTTTATTTGCACATTTAGTTAACTGATGTTCTCCATAGACTTTTTTACCACTTGAAGTAATACCAACCAAATTAACATTATCTTCAGTTAAAGGCAACACATTACCCTTAACATCAAGTAACTTTTCCATAACAGGCATAGCACCAGCAAAATTACCTTTCAAATCCATCAAAGCAATTAAAAGCAAGTTTTTAACAGAATGAATACCCAAAGACTTAGACTTAGTAAATCTATAATTCATTAAATCTATAACATCTTGATTAGTATCAGCCATACTAAGCATAACTTTTGTAATATCACCAACTGCTGGAATATTAAGTTCTCTTCTAAGTAACCCAGTACTTCCTCCATTATCTGCAACAGAAACAACCGCAGTTATCTCTACGGGAAAAAGTTTAATACCTTTTAAAAGTTGAGAAAGACCGCTTCCTCCACCAAATATAACAATTTTTTTCATAATTAATCACATAATAACTATATCACAAATATTACAAAAATGGAATATTACTTCGCTTAACTCCTCCATTAACTTCATAACATTTATCAATAATCATAAAAGCACTAGGATCTATTTCTAAAATTCTTTTCTTTAAATTATAATAATCATTATTAGAAACAGCACACATAATCATGATACCATTTTTATGTGAATAACCACCAGTACCAGGAATTGTAGTAAAACCAGTTTGAAATTCTTCTAAAATTAATTTTTTTATTTTTCTAGTTTTTCTAGTATAAATATAAAATAACTTACTATCAGAAATACCAAACATAATTTTATCAACAAAGAATGTTGAACAATACAAAATAATAAATGAATAAACCCCTTTAGTAAACCCAAATACAAACATACCTGAAACAATAATTAAACCATTAGCAAATATCATTGCTTTTGATTCACTAACTTTACAATACTTATTAATAATTTGCATTATAATATCAGAACCACCCGCAGTAAATCCACTTCTATAAATAAACCCACTACTTACGCCATATAAAATTAATGCAAATAACAAAGTTAAATAAAAATCCTCAGTTATAAGATACTTACTTAAGAAAGTTGCCATAGGGAGAGAAATTGTAACCATTAATGGATAAAGTAATGAACCCACAATATTTTTCTTTGTTGTACTCCATCCTAAAAATATATAACAAATAATAAGTAAAATTACGTTAGCACATAATAAGAATATTGATGGTGTCCACCCAAATAATTTTTGCATAACAATAGCAATACCACTAAAACCAGATACAACTAAATCATTCGGAGTTAAAAACAAATTAAAACAAAGAGCATAAAAGAATAACCCAAAAACCAAAGAACATCCGTCAAATATAATTTCTTTATAATTTATCTTTTCCATTTTTTCAACCACTTTTCTATATTAATTATAAACGATTAACAACTTTTTAGCAATTATTAATATAAAAAAACATATATTGTTTTAGAGGTGAATTTAAAAATGAATGGTAATTTCTATCAAAATCCAACATTTCCTAGTCAAAGTTTTCAAACTCCACCTGGAAATATGTCGGTAACTGAGGTAAATAATAATAACAATAATTTACCAGTTGAACAGAGTTATATAGAAAATATTCTAAGACTTAACAAAGGAAGAAAGATTAAAGCTTATGTTTCTTACCCGGACAGTAGTGCATGGCAAAACAAGGTATATGAAGGTATAATTGAAGAAGCCGGCAGAGATCATCTTATAATCAGAGATAACACAAACAACCTTTGGTACTTAATTAGAATAATTTATTTAAACTATGTTGAGTTCATGGAACCAATTATCTATTCTCACAGTTTCTCAGAAAAAACATACTAAGAAAACATCGACAATTTTAATGTCGATGTTTTATCAATTTAAATTTATGTAATTTTTCATTATAAGAAACTTCAATATTAACATTAATTTTAATCATTAATCATTATATAATCTCTGAATAAATCGGTTTGAAATTGCCAGTTATCGACATATTTTACTATATTTACTTGAGTTTTATGTCGATAACTAGGATATTCAGCTATTTTAAAACCTCTGCAATAATCAATTTGCAGAGGTTTATTATTATTTAACCAAATTATAATATTCATTTTTTAACCAATCAGATAAATAAGTAACATAAGAAATCTCAGAAAGTTTATAAGAAAAAATTTCTTGATATGTTTTATTACCATCATAAAATGAAACATCAAATTTATCTATAAATTCAGATACGACGCTATATAAATCTTTTCCAGAACCTTCCTTATCCATTTTTAACGTTAACATACCTTTTAAATTAGAGTATAAAATTGTATCACTTTTCAAATTATGACTTAAATTCAAAATATCTTTTTCTGTAACTTCATGTTTATTTCTATAATCAGCTATATGGTTATGATATGTTTCATTATATTCAATTAATCCATAATAATATAAAGTAATATAACACCCTAAATTATTAAGCAAAGCTTCATAAGAGTCATTTTTTAATGTTATTCCTTTTAAATTACCACAAGTGACATTTTCCTTCGGTTTATCCATCGTTTTATCCAGATTATATTTCATTTCAGTTAAATTTAAATCATATATATCCCACAACTTTGATGTACCATCTATATTTTCATTTTTTTTATGTTTTAAGTTCAGAAAACACAAAACTAAAAGCAAGATTATCATCGCAATTAACAAATATATTTGAATAACTTTAAAATTAACATTTTTCTTCACTCATCTCACCTTTTCCTATTTATTTCTAAAATAATGATATCACAAAAAGATATAGATGACAACACTAAAAAAGACACAACGTGCCTTTTACATATTTAAAAATAATATTTAAAATTTTGTTTTTCTTTACCTAAACTTGTCTTAGGTCCATGTCCAGGATATATTTCAATATTATCTGGATACTTGCTTATTAACTCAAGACTTTTCATCATATCTTCTTCACTTCCTGTTGGCAAATCACATCTACCAATTGTATGATAAAAGAGAAAATCACCAGTAAACATTACTTTTTCATTTGAAAAATAATAAGTTAAACTATCATCCGTATGTCCCGATGTTTTAATTACTTCATAATCAAACAAACCACTTTTAACATTTTCTTTTAATCCAAAACATTCTTCAACCTTTTTTAAAGCTCCAACATGATCAAAATGATGATGAGTAACAAGTATTTCTTTTATATTTTTATCTTTGCAAGCATTAATTATTCTTTCTGCTTCATCACCTGGATCAACAATAAATGAATTATCCCCAATAGTAACAACATAACAATTTTCTTGCAAAGAACCAACAACTAATATATCTATCTTCATATTAATTAAAGTACTGAGTTCTTGAATAGAACCAGCCTCCACCTCCCGGATATCCTGGTGGCACGATACTATAAGCCATAAATGTATTATAACCCTCGTATTGATGTTTACTTACTTGAAAATGCAAATGGGTACCAGTTGAACAGCTTTCCCAGGATCTAGTTTGTGTACCTCCACCTTGTTTTCCAATTACAGTTTCCGAAGTTACTTTCTGAGATACTGAAACATTTAAAGTAAGCAAATGAGCATACAAAATAGTATAATATTCACCCTTAATAACGTACTGAATATAAACTTGATTACCACCACATACTTTTCTACCAGTTCTAGCCATGGTTTTTTTAGCATCAACAATACCAACAACAACACCATTACCGATAGAATACACATTTGTACCTTCAGCATTACCACCTAAATCAACAGCTTTATGTATTTTAAGCTTACCACTAATTGGGTCAATCCTTTTCCCAAATTTACTATTAACTCTACCCTTATTTAAAGGTTTAAGCCATGCATCATTACCTGATATCCTAGAACAATCCTCTAAAGTTTGTTCACTTTTACAACCAATCTTATTATAATAATCAACAAGTTGTTGTTTAGAATTAATTTCATCAACTAAATCCATTCCAATTTCATTAAGACTTGCTAAATCATTTTGAAGAGACTGAATATTATTTTTATAGGTTTCTATATTAGCTTCCAAAGTTTTTTCATAATTAGTTAAATCAACTTGAGTTTGTTTATTAGTATTAATTAATTCCTCAAATTCAGTTAATTTTTCTTTATTATAATTTGATAACTCTTTAACAGCATCAATTCTCATGATTAAATCTGTCATTGATGAAGAACTAGTGACAAATTCCAAATATGAATTATTACTCATCATAACTTGATAAGCTTCCATTAACTGATTAGTTTTATCTTCAAGTTCTTGTATCTTTACCTGAGTATCTTTAATTAATTGTTTAGCTTCTTCAATCTTTTGTCTTCCACTATCAATCTCTTTTTCTGCATTATTAATATCATTATTCTTAGATGCAATTTGATTTTTAGTTAAATTCTTTTTATTATTATTAGCTCGTTGTTTAGCTTTTAAATCTGCAAGTTCTTGTTTTAACTCTCCAAAAGTATTTGCTTTTGCATATGTATCCGCTGGTTTAAATATAAAACAAGATACAAATATAAATATTGCTAAAATATATCTAACAAAATATCCACTTATTTTTTTTACACACATAGTTACACCTTCAAATACTTTCTAACAGCTTTGATACTGCCATACATACCAACCAAAGCACCAATTGCAACTACAATAAATGATACATAGAACACAAATGGATAAGGTTTAATAAGCATAATCATATTTGAAAATAATTTACCATGAAGTCTTGAATAAAGAATAACATATCCATAAATAGTAACACATATTGGAATAACAGAACCAATCAAGCCAATAATTAAACCTTCAAATAAGAAAGGAAGTTTAATAGTTATATTGCTAGCACCAACAAGTCTCATAATTTCAATTTCACTTCTTCTACTAAATATTGTAAGTTTAATAGTATTACTAATTAAGAAACCAGTTACTAAAATCAAAGCAATTACAACAACTACAACAATCTTTTGAACAACATCAAATACAGATATTACTTGTTCAACCATTCCTTCTCCATACTTAACAGTGTCAACTCCAGTTATAGCCTTAACATATTCACTTGTTTCACTTAATTTTTTAACATCATTTACCTTCAAAACAAAAGAATCTTTCAAAGGATTTTCATCTAAATAATCTAGAACAGTCTTAAATGAATCATCATAATTACTCATTTCAAGTTTCCATTCATCTTTACTTTTAAACTCTACTTCATCAATATATCTATAACTTTTTAATTCAGTCTTTATATTTTCAATTTGTTCTTCAGTTACATCTTTTTTAAGATATGTAACAATTGTAAGTTCATCTTCAATTAACTTAGTTGCATTTTGCACATTAGCAGCAGCCACAATAGCAACAGCCACCAATATAAGAGTTATTGTAGTACACATAATTGATGCAAAACTCAAAGAAAAATTTCTAACGACGCTTTTGAAAGCATCTCTTATACTTCTAAAAAATATTCTACATGCCCTCATTTGTCTTATAACTTCCTTTCGCATAATCACCAACAAGTACTCCATGATTAATAACTAGAACTCTTTTCTTCATTCTATTAACAATATCTTTATCATGAGTAGCCATAATTATAGTTGTACCCAATTCTTTATTAATATTTTCAATTACTTTCATAATTTCTTCACTAGTTTCAGGATCTAAATTACCTGTTGGTTCATCACAAATTAATAATTTTGGTTCATTAACAATTGCTCTTGCAATACAAACTCTTTGTTGTTCCCCACCAGAAAGTTCTCCTGGAAAAGAACGTACTTTTTCTTTAAGTCCAACTCTTTCTAAAGCATTCAAAACTTTAGGTCTTATTTCAGATCCTTTCATTCCAATACACTCTAAAGCAAATGCTACATTTTCATATACTGTAAGCCTAGGTAATAGTTTAAAATCTTGGAATACAATACCTACTTTTCTTCTAAGCTTATAAACTTTTCTATTTCTAAGTTTACCAACATTTAATCCACCAACAAAAACAGTACCACTCGTTGGTTTTTCTTCTCTATAAAGCATCTTAATAAATGTTGATTTACCACTTGCAGTTAGACCAATAACAAAAACAAACTCACCCTTAGCTACACTAACTGTCATATCAGCTACTGCAGTAATTCCATTTTTATAAGTTTTATTAACATTTTTTAATTCTATAAACTTCATATGGTCCTCCACCATAATTATATCACGATTTCTGCATCAAATAAATGCCAAATTTATGTAATTTACACGGATTTAACTCATGTTTACTTGAAACAAGTACATAATTTTAATATAATAACTACATACGGAGATGATATTTTTTGAAAAAAAATGAATTTATCGAAGGTGCTTTAATAGCAACTATAGCCATAATTTTATCTAAAATACTTGGAGTACTTTACGTAATTCCATTTTATAATATAATCGGTGAAAATGGTGGGTCCTTATATGGATACGCCTACAATATATATAACTTCTTTTTAATTATATCATCTGCAGGTATTCCACTTGCTATAAGCAAAATTACTAGTGAATATAATACATTAGGCAAAATGAAAGAAAAAACTTACATGTTTAAATATTCACAAAAAATAATAAGAATATTTTCAATTGTATCATTTTGCATTTGTTTCTTCGGAGCAAATCTTATAGCAAATGCTATAGTTGGTGATTTAACTGGTGGAAATACAGTATCGGATGTTGCATTTGTAATCAGATGTGTATCATTTGCCATTTTAGTTGTACCACTATTAAGCATTTTTAGAGGATACTTACAAGGCCACCATTATATTGCTGCACCATCAATTGGTCAAGTAATTGAACAATTTGTAAGAGTCCTAGTAATTATTTTTGGTTCTTACTTAGCACTTAAAGTATTTCATTTATCAACTGCCCAAGCTGTCGGTATCGCTGTATTCGGAGCGTGTGCTGGTGCTTTAGTTTCATATCTTTATTTACTTATTAAAACAAACAAAGTAAAAAAAGATTTATTTGTGCCATATGAAGAAGTATCTAAAGATGAAAAGAAAACAATATTTAAAAAACTAATTGGTTATTGCATTCCATTTATTGTTATTAACGTTGCCAATAGTATTTATAATACTGTTGATATGATATTAGTTATCAAAGGATTAAATTGGATAGGTTATCCTGCCCAAGACATCGAAACAATATCCTCAGTATTTACAACCTGGGGAAGCAAACTTGTAAGTGTTGTAACCGCAATTGCAACTGGACTTGTTATAAGTTTAATTCCAACAATCGTGGAATCTTACACTAAAAATGATATGAAAGAAGTAAACTCACAATTTAACAAAACACTTCAAGTGCTTTTATATGTTATATTACCGCTTTCAATATTCTTAAGCATATTTTCAAAACAAGTTTGGACAATATTTTATGGCGAAAGCTTTTATGGTCCATTAATATTTAAATATACTATATTACTTGCCATATTAGACTCAGCTTACATAATGATATGTAGTGCGCTTCAAGGCTTATCAAAAACCAAACTAATTTACATATCTTGTGGAACTGGACTAATTACCAAAACAATTTTAGACATTCCATTAATCTTTCTATTTAATAAACTTGGTATATATCCATTCTACGGAGCAATACTCGCAACCACAATTGGTTATATATTATCATTAATAATTCCGCTATATACATTACATCATAAATACAACTTTAGTTATAAAGAAACAGTTAAATCAATACCAAAACTTATATTAACAATAGCAATATTAATAGCAATATGTCTAATTATTAAACCACTTATATTTAATCATGTCACAGGCAAATTCTATATGTTACTAGCTCTAGGATTTATAGGTCTTATTTGTTTAATACTTTATTATCTAATGAATAAAGATTTGCTTAACAAACTTCTTGGTGATAGATTATTAAATAAATTTAATAAAAAGAGAAAAAAATAGGAAAATATTTTCTAAATTGACAAAAAGCCACATTTATGATAATATGTATTTAGCAAAGAAAGTTTGCATATAATAGAAAAAGGAACATCCAATTTTTACCGAAATTGGATGCTATCAATTTGTTTTGGTGCATCTAATGCGTTTCTTATTTTATAACTAATACCAAAATGACAAATAGCTATAATAAAATAATTATCAAAAGAAGTTTTATTAACTTTTTAAAACCACACAAAAACTCTCATTTCTGAGAGTTTCATATTTTATTGAAACATTTTTTTAGCAGTTCTAAGCATTTGAGCTGTATAACCATATTCATTGTCATACCAAGCAAGTACTTTAACAAGTTGAGAACCATCAGCTTCCACAATACTTGTAGAAAGTCCATCAACTATTGCCCCAACTTTTTTACCAAGACAATCACTTGAAACAATCGGATCCATTGTAAATTTAATTGTTTCATTTTGATTTTCACTAAATAATTTATTAATTTCTTCAACACTTGTATTTCTATTTAGTTCTAAAGTTAAATCCACAACAGAACCATCAGCAGTTGGAACTCTTAAAGCATTACCATCAAGTTTACCAAGTAGTTCAGGAATAACTAAGCCAATTGCTTTTGCTGCTCCTGTACTAGATGGAACAATATTTTGAGCACAAGCTCTACCACGTCTTGATTTAATACCTTTTTTATGAGCTATATCAAGAGTTGCTTGATCATTTGTATAAGCATGAACAGTAGTCATAAATCCTTTTTTAATACCAATATTTTTTTGCAAAATATTAAGAACTGGAGCTAAACAATTTGTTGTACAACTAGCTGCACTAACAATAACATCATCATTTGTTAAAATGCTATCATTAACATTATAAACAATAGTCTTCATTTCACCTTTGCCTGGTGCACTAATTAAAACTTTTTTAGCACCTGCAGTAATATGTTTCATTGCATCTTCTTTTGCAGTAAACTTACCAGTACATTCAAGAACTAAATCAACTCCAAGTTCACCCCAAGGAAGGTTAGCAGGATCAGTTTCACTATAAACTTTTATTCTTTTAACACCTGCAACTACTATTTCATTACCTTCTGCCTTAATTTCATCTTCATGAAATGAACCATGTACAGTATCATACTTAACTAAATAAGCTAAGTCTTCTGCACTTGTTAAATCATTAATAGCTACAATATCAAAATCTGTTTGTGTAACTATTTGTCTAAAGGCAAGTCTACCTATTCTACCAAAACCATTAATTGCTACTTTAATCATTATATCTTCCTCCTATAAATTCACGCAATATTGATTCATCATTAACATATTCTCCCGGTATTGGAAAGAATTGTTTTAAAAAATCCACTAATCTTCTAGCTTCTTCATAATAAATGCTATCTACACTTACTGACAAAAGAAGCGGCTCAACATAAACCTTCAAAACCCCAACCTCATATGGAAGTGCTGTATTAACTATTGTATTTGCTTGATGTATATATGGAAATATATATTTTTCTTCACCATTTCTAACACTTTGCCAATTATCAATAGTTTTTATAACATCATATCCACGTGTTCTATTATCCCTGACTATTCTTCTAAGTAATCTTAAATCAAGTGTTGAAACATAATTATATTTATCTATACTTAAAGGAATAAATGGACTCAAATAGATTTTATATTTATACTTATCATCAACATCCTTAGTAAGTTCATCATTTAAAGCATGCAAGCCTTCAATTAAGAAAATACTTTTATCAGTCATTTTAACTTCACCTTTGTAATATTCTCTAAGTCCAGTCATAAAATTATACTTAGGAAATTTAATACTTTCACCAGCAAGCAACTTACCTAAGTTTTCATTAAATAATTTAACATCTAAAGCTTCTAAACATTCAAAATCAAACTTACCATTTTCATCTTTCGGAGTATCATCTCTATTAACAAAATAATCATCTAAACTTACGTTTATTGGATTATAACCCAAAGCTTCAAAATATGATGCTAACCTACTTGTTGTTGTTGTCTTTCCACTTGATGAAGGCCCCGCAATAAGTATAAACTTGATATCTTTATTTCTTTCAATTTCTTTAGCAACATCCGCTATATTTAAATTAAACATGAGTTCACTTGATTTAATAAAGTTAATTATTTTACCATTTCCAACATCTTTATTTAGATCTGTAACATATGGCATATTTAAATTTTCAAGCCATTTTTTTCCACTTGCAAAACTATCAATAATTTTATCATAATGAACATATTCAGGAACATTTCCATGACTTCTTGTCGTAGGAAATAAAAGTATTACCTTATTATTTCCTAAATAAACAAGTTCAAACTTACTTAAAGATCCTGTACTATAAGGCATTAATGAATAAAAATAATTAAGTTTATTTTTAAGTTTATATAAATTAACAACCTTATCACTTATATTTTGGATATTATTTGCTTTTTCATACTCGTTTTTATCTCTATAATACTTAATTGCATCCTTCGGAGAAACATTTAATTTAGTTATTATTTCATTATCATTAATTATTTTACACATTTTCTCTTTAATAAGGGAAATATCTTCTTGTGTAAGTATGCGTGATCCTTCAATAATTCCTAACATTCCTCTTGGAACACTATGTTCAAATGAAACATCAAAGCCATTAAAAACTTCTTGTAAAGCCACTAAAAATAAAAACTTTAAGCCCGCTTTATAAATTCTATTACCAATTAAATCCTCTGTATTTATAAAATTTATTTTTACATCTTCAAGTATCTTATTATCTAAAGAAAATACTTCGTTATTTATCTTATAACCAACAATATTTTCCATATCAAAATCTTTACTTGCATCATAAAACAAAGTACCTTTTCTGTACTCGTGAACAGTATTATCATTAAATGTAACTTTAACTATATCCATCTAATCTCCCTCTATTCTTATTAATTATATCAATTTTTTCACTATTTGTGAATAAAAAATAACACATTTTACTATTATTTATGTAGGTGATATAATTTGAACATAATTCCAACAGTAATTACAAAGAGTAACAATAAAGAATATGCTTATGATTTATATTCTAGACTTCTTCAAGACAGAATTATATTTTTAACTGGTGAAATTGATGATGCTATGTCCAATATTATTATAAGTGAGCTTCTTTATTTAGATAATATTAATCATGAAAATATATATTTGTATATAAACTCTCCGGGTGGTGCCATAACTTCTGGAATGGGAATTTATGACACAATGAGATTTATTGAAAGCAAAGTTATAACTATCGGAGTTGGCATGTGTGCTAGCATGGCAGCATTTTTACTTTCAAGTGGTGATGAAAGATATGCTCTTCCAAATGCTGAAGTCATGATCCATCAACCACTCGGAGGTGCTCAAGGTCAAGCAACAGACATTAAAATAGCAGCGGAACGTATAATTAAACTAAAAGAAAAGTTAAATAAAATTTTAGCTGACAACACACACCAACCACTAGAAAAAATATATAAAGACACAGAAAGAGATAATTTCTTAAGTGCCATCGAAGCTAAAGAATATGGACTTATTGATGACATAATAAAAAAGAATGAATTCTAGTTCATTCTAATTATAACTTCTCCATCTTCAGAATACAAAAACTTTTCTTTTGCATATCTAAGAACATAATCATCATCTTGAAGTTTAGTTACTTCACTAACTAATTTTTCTTCTTCACTTAATAAATTATTATATTTCTTATTCAAACTTGTAATTTTACTTTTATTTTCCATAATTTTAGTCCAATCTCCTGCAACAGAACTAACCAAAGATATAATAAGCAGAATAATCACGGCAGATATTACAAAAAGCCGTTTTTTTTCTTTTTTTGTCTTCTTCATACCGGATCCTCCTCATTCTTCACCCAAATTATACAAAAAAATTTCAAAAATATAAACTATTATTTTTGAAATTTAATTTTTTTGACACAATTTTTACATTTATTATACATTTTTAACATAAAGAAAAAACCTAAAGAAACTACAATTACAAAATATGGATGAATAATCCCAAAATTAATTTTATACATTAAATAAATATATAAAATAACCATATCTATAACAAAAACAAGTGTTACCAACAACTTAATAACATTATTTTTATTACTAAGTATAAATTTATTAAATCTTGCAAACAAATAAAATACTATTCCATAAATAAAAGATACTAAGAAAGAAAATACTTGAACATAACTATTCATTTAAACAATTTACTTATAATACTATCTTCCTTATTTTTAGTTTTACCATCAATATACATAAATGAATTAATCTTTCCTTTTATCTTTACATTTCCATCAATAGTGTCAAGTTTTAAAAGTTCAAGACCACTACCAAGTATTCTTAAATTTCCCATTACTGTTTCCATTAAAAATTCTTCATCATCAAAACTAACTATTTTATTAACTCCATTTAAGCTAATACTACTTCTGTCAACAATTTTTATTTCTTGAGTACCATAAGTATTATCCATATTATCACCAATTAATTATATGAAAAAAACAGATAATTTATAACTATCTGTTTGATGCATGTCTACTTAAAGATAAACCATTAAGTTCTACCATAGGATCTTCAGGATCTAAACTTTCAACATAAGCTCTTCTAGCTGCTACTTTTTCTCTTACAACTTTATCTGTCGCTTTGTTTTTATAAGGTTGTAAAGCATCTTCTAATGCACTAGCAACTAACTCTGCTGATATCCAAGGAATAACTATATCTCCTTCTTCAAGAAATTCATAACGTTCTAATTCAGGAAAATAAACAATGCCTGCAGCATTTAAATTTTTATATCTAGTTTTTAAAATATCAAGATTTGTAACACCAATAGCATCAGCATTTATTTTATTTTCAATTATATCTTCTAAAGAAAATTCTAAACCAACATATATTTCTTGAACATAAGTTTTTTCTCCATCAAATTCTAAAACTTTAGCACCAATTAAAGTTTTTTCTTCATTTTTATTTTTACCGTAAACGTATTGAATATTGAATAACATTTAAATTCACTCCTTTTTAAGCGACGTTTTCTAATTATACCACATATTCATAATATGTCAAGTTTATAACTTTTATGACTATTTTATCAAAAAAAGAAGCTTTTTAAGCTTCTTCTTCAACTTTCTTATTATATGCATCAAGAATAACTTTTTCAAACTTATCTCTTGTTTCTTTATTTGTTGGGAATACAACATTTTCTTCTTTACCATCCTTATTCATTCTTCCTGGCATAGAAACAAACATTCTTGAATTACCATCAATAATCTTAGCTCCACGAATTGCTAGACAATCATCTAAGGTAAAATCAACAAAAGCTTTTAACCTTGAGCCTTCTTTTTCTCTCCTATAAATTTCTAGTTTTGTAATTTCCATAACACTACCTCCTTATGATGTATTACATAATTTTATTTTAAAGCATAATTAAATTTTTTGCAATATATTTTTTTTATTTTATAAATATTTTATTTTGACATCACCAGTTATTACATCCCTATAACAAAAGCTTTTCTCTTCTCCATTGACCATAATAGTAAACAAATTGGGATAAATTTTATAAAGTATTCCTTCCATTCTATTAACTCTGTTACGCATACCATAAATGGAAACCATTACTTTACTATTAAGCTTTTTACTTATTTCTTCTTTAACTAAATTAATATTCATTATTCCCCCTTATCTAGGATAACCCACATACATAAGTCCATTACATATAAGACCTCCCATACCATCTTCTTTATATTTGGTTTTATCAAGTAATTTTTTTAAATCTATTTCTTTGTTTCTTTCAGTAAGAGCAACAGTACTAGCGATAATTGCTGGATCTAAGGCATGAATATTAACTCTCTTTGGACTTGATGCAAAATTAGCACCAGCCTTAATTAATTCTTCATAATCACTTTGACAAGCCCCAGCAATTATAACTAATTTTTCATGACTTTTTTCATAATTTCTTGCTGCTTTCACAGCTTTAACAAAATATGCCGAATTTTTATAATTCTTAATATCTTTAGCATCGCCTTTTTTTCTATAAAAAGCATCATGTCCAGTTATAATCACAATATCTGGTCTAAATTCTTTTAAAAGCATAGGTAACTGTTCATAAACATTCTTTTCATTTATTTTTTTACCAACAGCCATTATGCCATTTCTTTTATAAAACTTTAGACATCTTGCAAGATACACTTCATCAGAATCTATATGCAGAGCTTTCGCAGGCAAATAAAAGAACTCGCCTCGATCTAAATTATCATCAAGTAAATCAATATCATCGATTACATCATCTTCATGAATGTTTTCTTCTTTTCTTAAATCCAAAACTTCAGCATCTGCTACTAATCTAACTTCAACACCTTTTAGATAGTATATTCCATCTTTTATATTAACAACTCTAAATACAGTATCATTACCATAACTATTTCTAGTTACATAATCGCCTTTTTCTATATTCAAAATAAACATCACCAATAAAGTATATGAAAATTATCAAAAAAAATTACCCTTATCGGGTAACGCTTTTATAGATATCTACCAGTATTTCTTCACTTAAGCTTTCTGCTCTAACACTTAAATCCAAACCATATTTATTTAACACTTGCAAGACAATATCTAAATCATATAAACCATTTAAATTATTTCTTAAATTCTTTCTTTTTTGTCTAAAAGCATTTTTTAGAAACTTAAAGTAACCATCAGCATCAACAGCTAACTTTTGTTCACGTGGCACAAAACTTACAACACTACTTTCAACTTTTGGTACAGGATTAAAAGCATATTTAGACACATCACAAACTTTACTAATATCAAAGTAATATTTAAGTACTAAAGTAATATAGCCATAATCTTTTGTACCAGCTTCAGCCATAAATCTATCAGCCACTTCTTTTTGTATCATAATTGTAAATTTACTAAACTCAATATTTTCATCAATAATATGTTCAATAATTGGTGTAGTAATATAATAAGGAAGATTACCAACTAAATACAAATTATTATATTTAATATTTTTTATGTCTTCTTTAACATTACTTTTTAAAAAATCACCATAAATTACATGTAATTTATCATCTTCTAATTTACTTAGTATATTGCTTAAATCTCTATCAAGTTCGTAAGCAATTACATTACAGCCTTTATTCTTAAGTTTACTTGTAAGGGCTCCCCTTCCAGGCCCTATTTCAATAATTAAATCATCTTCACATGCTGAAACTTCATCAATAATTTTATTGATTACATTATTATCAATTAAAAAATTTTGTCCTAAACTCTTCTTTGCTTTCATAAAAAAATTCGGGTAGGGTTTTATTCCCACCCGCTCCTTAAAACATCATATGTTATTTTACTTCTTCCAATATATTTGGATGCATAATCTTCGCTTGGTGTAAGTAAATCAAGTGCATAGCCACCAACACCACGATCTAAAACTATAGCAAATTGTTCTCCTTCACCAACTCGATCGCTTTTAAATCTAATAATTGAACCACAAGCTATATTTTTACTTGAAGCAACAATTTTAACTTCCCCATATTCATAATCTTTATAAGTTGTTGTACCATCTTTAATATTATATTTTGGCATACAACCAAGTGTACCATTACATAGTGGACAATTATAAGCATAACCAGTTAAATCTCCAGTATATGTAGCAACCGGTGTATATTTTATTGTATCTTCAACTTCAATTATTTTCATAGCCATCGTAGTTAAATTAACTGTTTTATTAACATTATTATTTTCAACTGTAGCAATTTTAATATCAGAACTACTTTTAGCAACTATAAACATAAATATAACAATTGACATTCTGATAAAGTAATTTACTACTTTCATATAGATATCCACTCCTTCTTGGATATCTAAATTATAACATTAATACTCTAATAAAGCAATTGACAATATTTTACATATTTATTTAGTAATATTAATAACAGATGATATAGGTATTATAAAATTTTTATCATCAAGTTTCATTAAATTATCATATAAACAAATTATTCCACCTGTAGCAATTTCTTTTTTACTATTTTCTAAATATTTAAAATTAGATATCATTGAACTATTCGGAGAAGCAGTCTTCTTTATTTCAAATGGATATAATTTATTATTTTTATACAGCACTAAATCTATTTCATGTTTTTCTTTATCTCTATAATAAGAAAGATTAGGCTTTAAACCCCTAGCATTATATGACTTAATAATTTCACAAACTACAAAATTTTCTAAATAATGACCAGAAACTGAACTAAGTTGCAAATCTCTTTCATTTTCCCAACCAGCTAAATATGCAGCAAGACCTGTATCCATAAAATATATTTTAGGTATATGCGTCATTCGTTTAAGTTGAGAAGACATATAAGGTTCAAGCAAATAAACAATACCTGAGGAAACAAGTACAGATACCCAAGAAATAATTGTTGGCACGCTAACTCCACAATCTTTTGCTATATCAGAATAATTAAGTTGTTCTCCAATTCTTGAAGCAATACTTACCATAAACTTTTTAAATTCTTCAAGTTTCCCAACTTCTATTAGCTGACGTACATCTCTATCTATATAAGTATCAATGTAATTTTGGAAATAAAGATTTCTATCAATTTCTGGATTATCATAAAATTCGGGCATTCCCCCCATAAAAATTACTTTAAATAAATCATTAACATCAATTTTTGGTGCTTTTTTCAAATCGTCAGGATTAAATATTTCTTTTTTTTCATTTTTTACTATTTCAGAATATGTAAAACTATTTAAATTTATAATTCCTACTCTTCCTGCTAAAGACTCAGATGCATTTTTCATTAAATTAAATTGTTGTGAACCAGTAAGCCAATATTGGCCTTTATCTTTGGAATTATCAACATTAATTTTAATATATGAAAATAAATTTGGTGCATATTGAGCTTCATCAATAAATAATGGAGCATGATGTTCTTCCAAAAATAACTTTGGATCATCTTGAGCTTGCTTTCTTAAAACTTGATCATCTAATGTAACATACCCCATATTTTCGGGTTTTAAATTTTTTAATAAAGTTGTTTTTCCAGTTTGTCTTGGTCCTGTAACAAGCAAAACTCTAAAAGTGGAATTAATTTTTTTTATTATTTCTGTTGCTTCTCTATTATACATAAATACCTCTTTTCTAGGCTCATTATAACACCTTACTTTAAATTAGTCAAGGGTATGACTTTAAATTAGTCGGAAGTATGGCTTTAAATTAGTCAGGAGTATGGCTTTAAATTAGTCGGGAGTATAACTTTAAATTAGTCAAAAAAGATGAAGTTAAAATTAATCTAACTTCATCTTTTTATACATATTTGTAACATTTTTATTAGTTTGAACAGCAAGTTCTTCTAGAGAAATACCATACAAATTAGCTACAAATTTAGCTACTTCTAACACATGTCCAGGATTATTTTGTTTTCCTCTAAAAGGTTCAGGTGTAAGATATGGACTATCAGTCTCTAAAACAATATGTTCAAATCCAACTTCTTTAATGACATCTTTAATTTTAGAATTTTTAAATGTTATAACACCATTAACACCTATCATATATCCCATTTTAATGTATATTCTCGCAGTTTCTAAACTTCCAGAAAATGAATGAATTACACCTTTACAATTAAATTTTTTGAGAGAATTAATTGTATCTTCCGTAGCATCTCTTGAATGCACAATAACAGGTATATCATATTTTTGAGCTAAAGAAAGCTGCATTTCAAATAATTTAATTTGTTCATCTTTATTTTCTTTTGTATAGTGATAATCCAAACCAATTTCACCAACAGCAACAATTTTTTTATTAGAAATATTATTCTCAATAAATTTTATATCATCTAAAGAATAACCATCTACATCTTCTGGATGAATACCAATTGCACCATACATACACGGATATTTTTCTACAAGTTCAAGTACCTCTTTATTAGATTCATCATTACTACCATTATTAATAACATATTTTATATGATTATTACTTGCATTTTCTAAAACTTCATCTATATTTTCATAATCAGATTTAAATACATGGCAATGTGTATCAACAAAATAATTATTCATTTACTTCAATCCTATTAAACAATATTTCAGGTTTATTTAATGTAATTCCACATTCTAAATTACCAAATTCACTTATACTTTCAATGCTTCTTTCATTTGTATTAAGTTCATTTAATATTTTTTCACTTGTTACATTAATAAATGGTTCAAGAAGTATAGCACATACTCTGATACTTTCTAAAATGTTGTATAAAACTGTTTTTAATCTATCATGTTTAGCCTCATCTTTAGCAAGTATCCATGGTGTAGTTTCGTCAATATATTTATTACATCTTTTTAATACTTCAAATATTTCTTCTAAAGCTTCATTTACTTTTAAACCATCCATTTTTTCATCAACTTTTGCTTTTAAACTTGTAACAGCACTAATTAAATCAGTATCTATTTCTTCATTTACTTTTGGATTTTCTACCACTCCATCAAAGTATTTATGGCTCATACTTATAGTTCTATTAACTAAATTTCCTAAGTTATTTACCAAATCAGCATTTGTTCTATTAATCAAGGCTTCTTCAGAGAAAGCACCATCACTTCCAAAAGAAACTTCTCTTAAAGCAAAATATCTAACAGCATCAACACCATAAGCATCAATATATTCCCTTGGGTCTTTATAATTACCTAGTGACTTAGAAATCTTACCACCATTTATAACAAGCCATCCATGACCAAATACTTGTTTTGGAAGTGGTAAATCTAAAGCCATAAGAAGTGCTGGCCAAATAATAGCATGAAATCTTGTAATTTCTTTTCCAACTAAATGTAAATCAGCTGGCCAATATTTTTTAAATAATGGAGCATTTTCATCTGGATAACCTAAAGATGTAATATAGTTTGATAAGGCATCAATCCATACATAAATTACATGCTTTGGATCAAAATCTACAGGAATTCCCCACTTAACTGAAGTTCTTGACACACATAAATCTTCAAGTCCTGGTTTAATAAAGTTATTTACTAGTTCATTTTTTCTTGAAACAGGTAAAATAAATTCAGGATTTTCGTCATATAACTTAATCAATCTATCTTGATATTTAGATAATTTAAAAAAGTAAGCTTCTTCAGTAACAGTTTTAACTTCACGACCACAATCTGGACATTTACCATCTATAAGCTGAGTTTCAGTCCAAAAGGATTCACAGGGAACACAATATAAACCTTCATAAGAACCTTTATAAATATCCCCTTGGTCATATAATTTTTTAAATATTTTTTGCACAGCTTTAACATGATTTTCATCAGTTGTTCTAATAAAATAATCATAAGATATATTTAAACTTTTCCATAAATCTTTAGCATTTTCAATTATAACATCAACATATTCTTTTGGTGTTACACCAGCTTCTTTAGCTTTTTGTTCAATTTTTTGACCATGTTCATCTGTTCCTGTTTGGAAAAACACATCATATCCATTTAATCTTTTATATCTTGCAATAGCATCGGCTATTATAGTTGTATAACAATGACCAATATGAAAATTTGCACTTGGATAATATATTGGTGTTGTTATGTAATATTTTTTATTCATTTTTATTTCCTTCTTTCTTTTTATTTGTACTACCTATGCCACCAGTTCTAACTGCATCAGCTTTATCATCATCAGTTGTTAAAAACTTAACGAATATTCCTTGGACATAAGCATCTCCTTTGTTAATTATATATTCTTTATCACCATGATTTTGAAGACAAATCCACATATGACCTTCATTATCTGGATTATTATAATAATCACTTTCTATAATTCCCACTTGATTAGTAAGTCTAACATTATATTTAAACCCCATACTACTCCTTACTACGAGCATTAGCATTTCACCACTTTCAAAAGTAGCTTTATAACCAGTTGGTATCTTTACAATCTCATTTGGTTTAATAACATAATCTTTTATGGCAAAAAAATCATAACCTGCACTATATTTTGTCCCTCTTAAAGGGAGCATATAATCATCATATAAAGTTTTATTATCTCCAAAAACTTTAACAAATTCAGGATAACTTATTTTTTCAAACTTTCTCATAAAAACCTCCAATAAAAAAATCACAAACTAAGGACGAGTATAACCCGCGGTACCACCTTAATTCATGATTTATCATGCAACTTAAAATCTTTAACGTAATTACCCGATTTTAACTCCAGAGCCATGTTCGACTATCTTCATTTTTTCTTTTCCACCAACCAAGAAATCTCTATAAAACTAAGATATCTACTCTTTCCTTCTTCGTCAAACTAAACATAGTTTACCATACATTTAAGTTTAATTCAAGTTAAAATATATCAATTTTATCAGCAATAATCTTTGCTAGTAACTTTCCTAAAGAACTATAATCATTATCATTATCACTTATAATTATAACAAGTCCCAACGAGTCACTTGATGCAATAATAGGTATAATGGTAAAATATCCGCTTATATCAATACCTAAATTTATTGTTGATAACTCTTTACTTATAAACATTTCTCTATTATCAATAAGTTCTAAAAATTTGTTATTAAGTTTAGTGTTTTCCACAATGTCCTTATTCGAAGCGGTAATCACCTTTTCTCTATCCGTAATTACTAAATCAACATCATAAATATTTTTAATAAGTTCACATAACTTACTGCTTAAATCTTCATACTTTCTAACTTCAAAATATTTTTTTAATATTATACTATCTT